>CAZISL010000018.1:0-11678 GCA_964541975.1 uncultured Chromatiaceae bacterium
TCGTAGTCCAGATCCACGCCGTCATCGAGTTCGTCGGGCAAGCCGGCTTTCGTGCCGTCGCCGGGGCCGAACAGGCCGGTCAGCATGATCGGCGGGAGTACTTTGCTGACGGAGAGCTCGGCCGGTTTGAATTCGTTGTAGCCATTCAGGCCGCCGAAGAACAGCGTGCCATCCCCGCTCTTGTGGTGTGCGCCGAAATTGAACTCTTCCGACTGCAGGCCATCGCGGCGGTGCAGGTTCTTGTACTCGTCGGTGGCCGGGTTGATGCGCGTAATGCCGTAGTTCGTGCTCACCCAGAGGTTGCCGCTCGTGTCCGACTGAACCCCGTAGACGACGTCGTTCGTCAGACCGTCTTTCTGCGACAGGTTTCTGAAGGTGACGCCGGCGGGATTCCTGGACGAACCGATGATGCGGTCGAGGCCGCCGCCGCGCGTACCGACCCAGACCGCGCCGTTGTCGTCGACATGCAGTGAGTACACCGTGTCGGACGACAGGCTGTTCGCGTTGTCCGCGTCGAAGCGATAAGAGCGAAACTGACCGGACTCGCGATCGAACAGGTTCAGGCCGTCCGCATCGGTACCGACCCAGATGTTGCCGTGTCGATCTTCGGCGAAACCCGTAACGCGCGGGCTGCCCAGGGTGCCGGGTGTCGAGGGATCGGCCACATGGCGAGTGAACGAATCGGTTGCCGCGTCGTAGATACTGATGCCGCCGCCGAAGGTGCCGACCCAGAGCAGGCCCTGGCTGTCCTCGAAGAGCGCCATGATGCCGTCGCCGCTAAGACTCGTGGGGTCTGACGGGTCGTGACGGAAAATAGAGATGGCGCCGGATACCGGATCGAGGCGATTCAGGCCGCCGCGCATCGTGCCGGCCCAGACCCTGCCGTCGCGGCCCATGGCCACGCTCATGACGCGGTCGTCGCTGAGGCTGGCGGGGTTCGCCGGGTCGTGGCGATAGTGCGTCGTGCTGCCGTCGCGACGGTTCCTGGCGATCAGGCCGTCGCCGAAGGTGCCGATCCACAGAGTGTCCGATTGATCGGTCGCGAAGGCGGTCACTTTGGGTTTTGCGTCCGCGGTGGCTGCGAGCGTCTCGCTCACATGCAGCCCGAGCCCCCAGGTCTTCGGGTTCCACTTGTTGACGCCCGAGGTCAGCGTGCCGACCCATAAAAGCCCGCTGCGGTCCTGGAACAGTGTCGAGATGGCGTCGCCGCTGAGGCTGTTTCGGTCACTCGATTCATTGTTGTAGCGAACGAAGGCTCCGCTGGCCGCATCGAGCAGGTTCAGGCCGCGTGACGTGCCGACCCAGATGCGCTTCTCGGCGTCTTCGAAAATTGCGGTAACGCGGTCGTGTCCCAGGCTGTTCGGGTCGCTGTCGTTGTGTCGGTAGTGAACGAAAGAGCCCGTGTCCGCATCGAAACGATTCAGGCCGCCACCGTGGGTGCCGATCCAGACGATGCCGTTACTGTCCTCGAGGATGGTCCGCACGCGGTTCGAACTCAGCGAACCCGCGACCGCGGGATCGTGACGGAACGCCTCGACCGTGCCGCTCTCCTTGTCCAGTCGATAGAGACCCTGGTCGCTGCCGACCCAGAGTCGATCCGCGCTGTCCAGGTGCAGCGCGAACACGCTGACGGCCGCTTCGCCGTCGAGCGCGTAATGGGTGAATCGCCCGGTGACCGGATCCAGTCGATCGAGGCCGCTGTCGCGCAGGCCGAGCCACACGCCGCCGTCGGTATCGCTCAGCAGCGTGCGAACGATATCGCCGGCGATGGTCGTTGCATCCGCGGGGTCGTGATCGTAGCCCTTGAAGGATTCGGTGTTCCGGTCGAAGCGGGCCAGACCGCCGCCATTGGTGGCGATCCAGAGTGCGCCGTCGGCGGTCTCGCCGATGTCGTAGATAAAGTCGTTGCGGAGCGCATCGGGATTGCCGCGCTCCTGCTTGAAATGATCGAATTCGTAACCGTTGTAGCGGTTCAGGCCGTTCTCCGTCCCGAACCACATGAACCCTGCGGAGTCCTGCCAGATGCTGACGACCGCGCTTTGCGACAGGCCGTCGTCGAGCGTCAGGTGATCGAACCGCATCGGGTGTGCGTCTGGCGCGGCGTTCGCTGCGAGCGTGACGGTCAGCAGCGCGGCCATTGCGCACATCGTGGCCCAGGCTCTCGACGCGCGGCAGGCGGCAGTGATTGGTTTCGACGCATTCAACATGGTTTCGCTGGTCTCTGTCCGTATTTCGAGTCCGGACTGGCGGGCAACGAAACCGGCCGGCGGAACCCTGAAACTGGATGAGTATCAGACCACGATGAATGCAGAGGCGCCGCGACGCGCGGCGGCACGAATCTGGTGAAAGTGTGACGGGGTTCAAATAAGTCCCCGGTTAAATCGGCGCGTTTAAGGGCCCTTGCGGATCAGCTCGACGAGCGCGTCGGGACTGACGGCGGGCGAGCAGTAGAAGCCCTGGTACTGGTCGCAGCCCATGGCGCGCAGCGCAGCCAGCTGCTCCGGGGTCTCCACACCCTCGGCCACGACCGTCAGTTTGAGCTTCTGTCCGAGGGCCACCATGGCGGAGGTAATCGCCGATTCGTTGCCCTGCGAAGTCAGTTCCATGACATAGGAACGATCGATCTTGAGGACGTCGACCGGCAGGTCTTTAAGGTATGCAATCGCCGCGTCACCGGTGCCGAAGTCGTCGATCGACAGGGACACGCCCAGCTGCTTCAGCTCATGCAGACGGCCGTGCAGATCATCGCTCCCGGATAGCACACCGCGCTCGTTGAGTTCGAGGTCGAGGAGGCCGGGGTCGACGTCGTGCCGGCGCAGACAGCGATCGACCAACTGCGGGAACCCGTCGTTGACGAGCTGGCATTTCGACACGTTGACGGAAACGCGGATCGAGCCGAGGCCCTGTTCCTGCCAGGCGGCGAGTTGCTGGCAGGCGGTGTCGAGCACGAACTCACCGATGCGGACCATCAGACCCGAACTCTCGGCGATCGGCACGAATTCGGCGGGGGACAGGAAGCTCCCGTCGGCCTGCGGCCAGCGCAGCAGCGCTTCGCAGCCGACGATCCTGTCGCTGGCGACGTCGACGAGCGGCTGATAGGCGAGCTGGAGTTCGGATTTCTCGATCGCACCGTGCAGGCGGTGCTCGATTTGTAGCTTGCGCGCGACGTCTGCTTCGAGGTTCACATCGTGATAGCGAAACTGCACGCCGCTGGCGCGCGCGTCCCGCATCGCCGACTCGGCCTTCAGCAGTAACTGGGTGGCATCGGCTACGTCCCGCGGATACAGTGCGGCACCAACGCATGGCGACAGGAAGAGCGTCTGCCCGTCGACCACGACCGGTTGCGACAGGCGCTCCAGTGCCTCTCGCCTTAACGCGTCGACTTCGCCGGAGTCGGGCGCGCAGGTCATCATTATCGCGAAGCGGCCGGGCGCGATGCGCGCCACCGATGCGGTGCGCAAGCCATGATCGAGCGTCGCGGCATCGGCGACGACCTGCAGGCAGGCGTTCAGCGCCTGTGCGGTGCTGGACGCGACCGCGTCACTCTTGTGCTGGCCCAGCGCTTCTGCAATCTGGTTGAAGCGATTCAGGCCGACCACCATCGCCACGAGCGCATTCTGGCCGCCGGCGACCGATTTGATCCCGCGCTCGAGCAGGTCCAGAAATTTGGTGCGGTTCGGCAGCCCGGTCACGGGTTCGAACGACACGGACGTATGGAGTTGCTCGCGCGCGTCGTCGGCGACCGCCATGGCCGACTCCAGGGATTCGCGCGTATTCTTGAGATCCGCCTCCTGGCGCGCGTGCGTCGCCGCAGCCTTCGCGCGCCGGCTCAGCAACTGCCAGTCGAACGGCTTGCGAGCGATATCAAAAATGCCGGCGTCTAGAGCGGCCTTCGTGTCGCCCGCCGAGGCGCTCAGCACGAAGATCGGCGTAGTCGGGCCATGTGCATCCAGGAGTTGCTTGAACACAGGTTGGCGTTCGGCGTCCTTTAGCCATGCTTCGACCACGATCACAGCGGGATCGAGAGCACGCGCCGTTTCGAGCGCGCCGGCGGGATCGGTGACGACTGCCGTGCGGAAGCCCGCATGCTGGAACCAGCGTACCGCCCATTTCTGTACCGACTTTTCGCGGCAAACCAGCAGCGCGGTAGATTCGATTTCCCCTGCCTGAATATCACGGGTGTCATTCGATTCGCTGCCGGTCAGCGCCTCGATGACCGACATGAATCTTTGCGTCTCCTCGCCGATTTCTTCGGGGCGCTGGGTCAGGTCGTCGGTCATGACGATTTCCTGGGCCCGCTGGCCGCGGCGCTCGCGATGAGAAACCCCGTCAGGTCGTCGGCGGACGATGGCCTGCAGAATACGAAGCCCTGCAGATAGTCGCACCCGATCTCGGACAGCATATCCGCTTGCGCGTCCGTCTCCACGCCCTCCGCAGTGACCTTGATGCCGAGCTCGTGCGCCATTGCGGTAATCGCCGCGCAGGCCGCGCGGCTCGACGCTTCGTTGTCGACCCGGGCAACGAATTTCTCGTGAATCTTGACGCCGTGGACGGGGCTGTCGGCGACGTGATCGAAGGAGCAGATACCGGTACCGTAGTCGTCCACGACGACACGAATGCCGAGATCTGCGAGACCCTGGCAGACGGGAAAGCCGCGCATGGCATCGCGAAACAGCAGGTGTTCGGTGATCTCGATGTCGATACAGGCCGCGTCAACGCCGGTATTTGACAGGATCAGCTCGGTCCGTTCGACGAGCCGGGCACGCGCGAACTCCTGTGCTGACACGTTCACCGCGATTCGCAGATCCTCGAAGCCGTTAGCGTGCCATTCGGCGAGTTGCCTGCAGGCAGTCGCGAAGACCCATTTGCCGATGGGCAGCATGACGCCGGTAAAGTCGGCCGCCCTGATCACTTCCTTGATCGGCTTGTTGCCGAAGATGGGACGCGGCCAACGCAACAGAACCTCCGCAGCCGAAACCTCCCGGCCTGCGCCGGTTACGATCGGCAGATAGTTCAGGTCGAACTCGCCTTTGTCGAGTGCCGATTCGAGTTCGACCACGAGATCCTGCCGTTCCACCGGCTCCATCGAAGTGGTTCCCGTGTGGAATTTCTGATGCGCCGTCTGGCTGTTGCGCGCGTCATGCAGGGCAATAACGGCGTTGCTCAACAGTTCTGCCGGCGTCTTACCGTCTTGCGGGTACAACGCGATACCCGCGCTGACGCCGATGTTGTACTGCTGCTGGCCGATCGTGACGGGCGCTTCGAGAACGGCAATGAGGCGCGTTGTCACACCCGCTGCATCGTCACCGGCGGAAATATCCGGCAGGACGACTGCAAACCGGTTCGCCTCGATGCGGGCAACGGCGGAGTAACGCTCGTCATCGCCCTCTTCCGGTTGGTTGGCTCCGCGCAGCGCCTGTGTAAGTCGCGCCGCGAGAATCGACATGACCGCGTCGCTGCAATCTGCGCCGCTCATACTGAGGGTCGCTTCGAGACCGTCGATTTGTACGCAGATTACGGCGCCGCGACCTTCCCGCATGCTGATGCGCTGGACGATCGAACTGAGCTCCGCCATCAACCACTCGCGGTTCGGTAGGCCGGTCGCGGTATCACTGAACGCCAGATCCTCGAGTTTCGCGATCTTGGCTCGAACCGCGGAAATGTCGCGCACGATCAGCATGACCCGGTCACGGCCCTGCGGTATGCAGATCAGCTCGAAGTGCGCGCCCGCTTCAGTATCTGCAATCTCGTTGCTATAGGACTCGCGCGTTTGCAGCGTCTTGCGAAGACTCCGACGAATGCGCTGACCCATGTGTCCGGGCCAGATCGCGTCAATATCGGCGCCGGCCTCGATGTTCTGCGGCAATGCCGTGCCGGGTGGGGGCGCGCTGATGACATTCTCGATGCGGCCGCCCGACGACACGACCGCGATCAGGTTCGCATCGGGCCGATCCGTGTCGTCGGGATGATCGGAGCGCCGCCGCCACAGGCTCCTGTCGTCCGGATCGAGCCAATGATTTTCCGGGGCCGAAGCCGTTTCCGGAGCATCTTCTGTCGCTGGTGAAGGCCGATCGCCGGCGTTGCGGCCTGTAAATGAGAATGTCATCGGGACATCGGTTCCGTCTTTAGCCAGTCCTTTTATTAACGCGAATACCGGATGCGGCGCCGTGCCGCACTCCGGTCCCGAGCAGCAATAATTATGTAAGTCCTCGCGAACTTCTGAGAGATTCGTAACACTTTCAGGAAATCGGCATGGTTCCACGAGTGAAACGATGTTTGCGTCGAATTCGAGGGCCGCAGCGGCCCGTGGTGCCGGTCTTCGGCAGACCATAGAACGCGGTCTGCGGAGGAAGGAGGTTCTAGTCGGTGGTCGTCAGTGCGCTCGCGGGCGCATGCATATCCGCCAGCTTGCGGCTCACCAACGCGCTGACGGACTTTAGCGGCTGATCGAGCACCGTGAAACACGGCGGGTTTCTGCGGAGGCGTCCCCAATCATTGCTTTCGATGACCCGGTGCAGGTATTCGAGGTTGCGCTCGATGAACTCGAAATACGGATTGCGGCCGTCGTACAGCACTTCGATGTAGCGATAAGCGCGGTTGAACTTCTTGTCGAGCCGGCTCATCGCCATGTACTGATAGAAGTCAGGGGTCTTGCGCAGCAGGTCCACGCCCGATGCGTACATTAATCCGTCCGATTGATCCGGGTCGGAATCCGGGTCGCCGATCGCGACGCCCGCCAGGACGAACTCCGAATAAAGGCGGTCGCGGCATTTCTCGAGGTAGCAGCGGTCCGCCATCTGCGCCATCAGGTCAGCGGTGCCGAGGAAGTGCCCGATCAGGCTGTCTTTGGGATCTTCGAGTTCGATGTCGTCGATGTTCAGTTCGTAACCGGTGAAATGCACGATGCGCGACGCAACGCCGGCCCAGGATCCGAGGCCGATGCGTGGCAGATATTCCCGCAGAAAGTCGGCGCTGCGCGACACGTGCCAGGTGGTGAACTCGGCGCCGTTGGCACGCGGCGGTTCGTCACTGCGGCGGATATACCCGGCGTCGTGAAACAGCCCGACGATGATCCCGGCCATGATGCGCTCCTCGCCGAGATGTTCGGTGTCGGCGCAGCTGCGTTCGTAGCCGACGAGCAGTCGTGCCATGGCAAGCGTCATATCGAGTGAATGCTGGCGATCGTGATAGACCGTGTCGCAACCTTCGTAACCCTGCCAGCGTCCGTCGTAGAGCTGCTCGAAATCGTGAAACGCGATCCATAAGCGGTCGAAAGCAACCTTCGGGAATGCTTCCCGATAGATATCGCGTAGCGCGTCGCGAACGGCCGGCACCGAACTGACCTTCACTGTGTTCGTGATGTCGTATTCGTTGCGGCGGTCGGATGGCTGGAAGCGACTGCCCGGAAGAAACTCGTACTGTGAAGCGTTATACATAATCTGAACGATCGACTCCCTGTCGATTTATGTATTGTGCCATGTCACATGGCGGCGCGCAGAATGCGCGGCCGGACCGTCCGGCGTCAGTCGAACTCGGCGTACGCCGGCGCGTGATCGGACGGGCGTTCCAGTTTGCGCGGCGCCGGGTCGATCGTGCTCGCCGTGCATCGACCGGCCAGTTCGCCGGACGCCAGCAACAGGTCGATGCGCAGCCCACGTTTGCGGCGAAACGCAGCGGCGCGATAGTCCCACCAGCTGTAAGTCGCCTCCGGTTGCTCGAACAGGCGGAATGAGTCCACGAATCCAAGCGATTCGAGTGCCTGCAGGCGTTCGCGCTCGGGCGTGCTGCACAGGATGCGTTCGCGCCATTCCTCCGGCTCGTAAACGTCGCGATCATCCGGTGCGATGTTGAAGTCGCCCATGATCACCATGTTCGGATAACGGGCCAGGTCCCGCTCGAGATGATCGCGCAGCGCGTCGAGCCAGGCGAGTTTGTACTCGTACTTGTCGGAGCCAACCGACTGTCCGTTCGGCACATACAGGTTGACCACCCGGATGTCGCCGTAGGTCGCGGCGATGGCGCGGCGCTGTTCGTCCGCGAAACCCGGAATGCCTTCGACGACGTCGGCCGGCTCCGCGCGCGATAACAAAGCGACGCCGTTATAGGTCTTCTGTCCGAACGCGACCGGGTGGTAGCCCGCCGCTCGGTAGTCGTCGGCCGGAAACTCCTCGGTCGTCATCTTGAGTTCCTGCAGGCCGAGCACGTCGGGTTCCTGGGCGCCGAGCCAGTCGAGCACATGTTGCTGGCGGACGCGGATCGAGTTGACGTTCCAGCTGGCAATCTTCATGACACTTCCGTCAGGCTGACGCCTGTGGCGTCGCGATGCCGGACTGAGCGAGCAGCGGTTCGATGCTCGGCTCGCGCCCGCGAAAGTCCTCGTATGCCTCGCCGATGTTGCGCGTTCCGCCGATCTCCAGCACCTTGCGCCGGAATCGCCCGGCAACGTCATCGTCGAAGATTCCCGCTTCCTCGAACGCCGACCACGCGTCGGCCGCCAGCACCTCCGCCCACTTGTAACTGTAGTAGCCAGCCGCGTAGCCGCCACCGAAGATATGCGAGAACGCGTGCGGGAAACGATTGAACTCAGGTTGCCGAATCACGGCGACCTGCTGCCGGACTTCGTCGAGCAGCTCCATCAGGTTGCTGCCTTGTTCGGGGTCATACTCGGCGTGCAGACGCAGATCGAACAACGAGAATTCGAGCTGGCGTAGCATCTGCAGCCCCGCGTGGAAGACGCGCGACGCCCGCAGCTTGTCGAGCAACTCTCCGGGCAGCGGCTCGCCGGTCTCGTAGTGACCGGACAGCATCGTCACGACGTCGGGTTGCCAGGCGAAGTTCTCCATGAACTGGCTCGGCAGTTCGACGGCATCCCACGGCACGCCGTTGATGCCGGACACGCTGGGGTAATCGACGCGCGTCAGCACATGATGCAGCGTGTGTCCGAACTCGTGGAATAGCGTGACGACATCGTTATGCGTGAGCAGGCATGGCGTCGTCGCGGTCGGCGCGGCGAAATTACAGACCAGGTGGGCGACCGGGTTTTGCGTACCCGTGCTCCCGTGTTTGCGAATGACGCACTCATCCATCCATGCGCCGGCGCGCTTGTTCCCCCGCGCGAACAGGTCGGTGTAGAACGCGCCGATCTCTTGACCGTCCTCGCCAATCACACGGTACAGCCGTACGTCCGGATGCCAAGCATCGACGTCTTCGATGCGCTCGACCGACACGCCGTACAGCTTCTCGACGACGCTGAACATGCCTGCCAGGACTTTCTCGAGCGGGAAGTAGGGACGCAGCTGCTCATCGGAGACGGAGAAGCGCTCGTGCCTGAGCTTCTCCGCGTAGTACGCGATGTCCCACGCTTCGAGGTCTCGGCCCGCGAAACGCTCCAGGTCTTTGAACTCTTCTCGCGCGGTGGCGTGGGACGCGTCGCTGAGATGCTCCAGGAACTCCCTGACGTCAGTCACGCTGTCCGCCATCTTCGACGCCAGCGAGTACGCGGCGAAGTTGTCGAAACCCACGAGCCGGGCGGCTTCGTGTCGCAACGCCAGGATGCGCTCGATGTTGTCGGTGTTGTCGAACGTCTCGCCATCCGCCCCGGTTTGTTCCGCCTGCTCGGAGGCCCGCGTAACCCAGGCGCGATAGACGAGTCGCCGGAGCGCGCGATCGTCGGCGTGCGTCGTGATCGCGACGTAGGTCGGTTGATCCAGCTTGAACAACCAGCCGGTCTTGCCGGCCTCCCGTGCGTTTTCAGCCGCCTGTTCGAGCACCGTCGCGGGAATGCCGGCGACGCGGGACTCCTCGGTTTCGACGTGCTGCCAGGCCGCCGCCGAATCGAGCACGTTTTGTTCGAACTTCGCCTGCAGCTGCGTCAGTTCTTCCATGACGGCTTTGAACCGTTGTTTCCGCTCCGCTGGCAGGTCTACGCCGGCTAGATGGAAGTCGCGCAAGGCCAGGTGCAGCAGCCGCTCGGCCGCCGTCGGATCGGCCGGCGTATCTTCGGCCAGACCATCCGCCACCGACTTGTACAGGCGGTAAAGTCGCTCGTCCTGGCTCATCTCGGTCTGGTAACGCGCCAGTTCCGGCAGGCAGTTGTTGTAGGCCGCGCGCAATTCCGGGCTGTTGATGACCCCATGCAGATGGCTGACCGGGGACCAGACGTGATGCAGCCGGTCCGCCAGGTTCTCCAAAGCGAGGACGTCGGCGTCGAAGCCGGTATCACGATCTTTGGCTGCGGCGAGCAACGCCTCTACGGCGTCGCGATTGCGCGTCAGTACGTCACGCACGGCCGGTTCGACGTGCTCGTGGCTGATGGCGCTGAACTGCGGGAGACGCTCGGTCGCGAGTAACGGGTTCGTCGGCATTCGCGGGGCCAGTATGGGTGCTGAAAGAAGGCGGCATCCTATCACACGCCGTCCGCGTGGATTAAGATCGCCTATCGTCATTCACGGGTTCGACAGCGGTACAAGGCACAGGCAAATGACAGGTAGCGAAAGCAGCGATCGATTCGATCTCGTCGTCATCGGCGGCGGGAGCGGCGGTCTGGCGGCGGCGCAGCGAGCGGCCGAGTACGGTGCCCGCGTCGCCGTCGTCGAATCGGGGCGCCTCGGCGGCACCTGCGTCAATGTTGGTTGCGTGCCGAAGAAAATCATGTGGAACGCGGCGAGCGCGGCGCACGCGATTCACGACGCGGCGGGTTATGGATTCGCGGTTGCCGAACCTGAGCATGACTGGCCTGCCCTGAAGTCGCGCCGCGATGCCTATGTGACTCGATTGAACGGTGTGTACGAGAATAACCTGGCGAACAAGGATATCGAGTACGTCATTGGGCGCGCGACTTTCCTGAGCGCGACCCAGGTGAAAGCGGGCGACCGGGTACTCGAGGCGGAGCGCATCGTCATCGCGGTCGGTGGGGCGCCGATCGTGCCGCGCTTGCATGGCGCGGAACTCGGCATCACGTCGGACGGCTTTTTCGAACTCGAGGAACTGCCGCAGCGAGTGGCCGTCGTCGGTAGCGGATACATCGCCGTCGAACTCGGCGGCATGTTGCGAGCGCTCGGCGCGGACGTCTCGATGTTCGCGCGCTTCGAAAGCCTGATTCGTTCCTTCGACGGGATGCTGCAGCAGGCAGTGGTCGAGTCGCTGGAGACCGACGGCATTCACCTGAACTGGCACGCTGTGCCGGCCGGCGTCGAGCGAAATGGCGATGGCCTCGAGCTGACGACGGAGGACGGGCGGTCCTTCGGTCCGTTCGACGAACTGTTGTGGGCGGTCGGGCGCTATCCGCTGACCGAGGAGCTGGACCTGGAGGCCGCGGGTATCGAACTCGACGGTTACGGTTTCATTCCGACCGATCAATTCCAGGCGACCAACGTACCGAACATCTTCGCGGTTGGTGACGTCACGGGGCGCGACGCGCTGACGCCGGTCGCGATCGCCGCGGGCCGCCGACTGGCCGACCGGATCTATGGCGGTATGGAAGGCCGCCACCTTGACTACACGAACATCGCGACCGTGATCTTCACGCATCCGCCGACCGGCACCTGCGGTCTGAGCGAACACGAGGCACGCGAAGAATTCGGGGATGCGGTCAGGGTCTACACGTCGACCTTCGTGCCGATGATCAACAGCTTCACCGAACACCGAACGCAGGCGCGCATGAAGCTGATCACGGCGGG
>CAZISL010000019.1:0-19526 GCA_964541975.1 uncultured Chromatiaceae bacterium
GCCGAGATCGTCGGATTGTCGTTCGCGACCGGCGATGGCGACGCCGCCTACCTGCCGCTGGCGCATGTTTACCCGGGTGCGCCAGATCAGCTCGATCGCGACGAGACACTGGCCAGACTGAAACCGTGGCTCGAGGACGACAAGCAGGCCAAGGTCGGGCATCACCTGAAGTACGATGCCCACGTCCTGGCGAACTACGGGATCACACTGGGCGGCATGGCGTACGACTCGATGCTCGAATCCTACGTGCTCGACAGCACGGCGACGCGCCACGATCTCGATTCGGTCGCACGTAAATACCTCGGCGTGGAAACGATTCGCTACGAAGACGTCGCCGGCAAGGGCGCAAAGCAGCTTCGCTTCGACGAGGTGCCGCTCGAGCAGGCAGCGCCGTATGCCGCCGAAGACGCGGACGTGACCCTGCGACTGCACCAAACGCTGTGGCCGCAGATCGCGGACAACACATCGCTGCAGAAAATCTACGAGGACATCGAGCAACCGCTGGTCGGCGTCCTGCTGCGCACGGAACAGAACGGCGTTCTGGTCGATGCCGGCTTGCTGAAGAAACTCAGCAACGAGTTCGCGAAGAAGATGGGTAAAGTCGAACAAGCTGCGCACGATTCCGCCGGCCACCCGTTCAACCTCGGGTCGCCCAAGCAGCTGCAGGAAGTGCTGTTCAACGAACAGGAACTGCCGGTCATTCGCAAGACGCCGAAAGGCCAGCCGTCGACGGCCGAGGACGTACTCGCCGAACTGGCGCCGGACTATGAACTTCCGCAGCTCATTCTCGACTACCGCAGCCTGAGCAAACTCAAGTCGACGTACACCGACAAGCTGCCACAGCAGGTCTCGCCGAAGACCGGCCGCATTCACACGTCTTACCATCAGGCCGTTGCGGCGACCGGCCGCCTGTCCTCGTCGGATCCGAACCTGCAGAACATCCCGATCCGCACGGAGGAAGGCCGACGCATACGGCAGGCATTCATCGCGCCGGAGGGCTACACCCTGCTGGCGGCGGACTATTCACAGATCGAACTGCGCATCATGGCGCATATCTCCGGCGACGCCGGCCTGGTCAGCGCATTCGCCGAAGACCGGGATATTCACCAGGCAACCGCGGCCGAAGTGTTCGACCTGGCGGTCGATGAGGTCACGTCGGATCAGCGCCGGTCGGCCAAGGCGATCAATTTCGGACTGATCTACGGCATGTCGGCGTTCGGCCTGGCGCGGCAGCTCGGCATCGGCCGGCACGAGGCACAGGAGTATGTGGACCTGTATTTCGCCCGCTATCCGGAGGTCAAGGCGTACATGGACCGTACCCGCGAACAGGCGCGCGAGCAGGGTTACGTGGAGACGGTCTTCGGCCGTCGCCTGTATCTGCCCGAGATCAACTCGCGCCAGGCACAGCGGCGCCAGTACGCGGAACGCAGTGCAATCAACGCCCCGATGCAGGGGACGGCGGCAGATATCATCAAGCGCGCGATGATCGGCGTGGACGCGTGGCTGAGCGACGCTGGCTGCGGCGCGCGCCTGATCATGCAGGTACACGACGAGCTCGTGCTGGAGGTCCCTGAGAAACGGCTGGACGAGGTCCGGGAACGCGTCATTCAGCTCATGAGCTCGGCCGCGGCGCTGGACGTGCCACTGAAAGTCGAAGCCGGATCCGGCAGGAACTGGGACGAAGCCCACTGATTTCCCTGCAGCCGGGCGCCGCGCGAGACTTTTTCATCGGCGGCGGAACTTTTCGGTTTAGACTCGATCTATATAGCAACTTCGATATAAACCCCGCTCATCCTCCCTAAGCGGGCGAAGTATGCCGGTCCACCCCATACCGGCGACAAATGGCCCCGGGCGCGATCGCGCCCGGGGCTTTTTTTAAGTTTTTCCGCCCTCCAGCAGCGCGTCGAGTCGCTTCCGGGCCGGCTCCAGCCCCATGCCCCGCGTGGCCGAAAACAGCTGTACCGTCGCCGCGTCGGCCAGCTCTCGCCGCGCCGCAGAAAGCGCCTGATCCGCCTCGCGTTTCTTGAGCTTGTCGGCCTTGGTCAGCAATATATGGGCAGAGCAATCGATCGAGTCGCACCACTCCAGCATCATCCAGTCGAAGTCGCCGAGCATCCGGCGGCTGTCGACGATCAGGAAGGTGCCGGCGAGCGATTCGCGTGAGCGAAAATAGTCCTCCAGCAGGCGTTGCCAGTGATCTCGCATCGACTGCGCGACCTTTGCGTAGCCATAACCGGGGAGATCGACGAGTCGCCGGTCGAAGCCGAGGCTGAAGAAATTCACGAGCTGGGTGCGGCCCGGGCTCTTGCTGGTCCGGGCAAAGCTCCTGCGATTCACTATCTTGTTGATCGCACTCGACTTTCCGGCGTTGGATCGCCCGGCGAACGCGACCTCGGCCCCCGCGTCGGCGACGAACTGGGTCGCCTCATGGGCGCTGGTCAGGAAACGGGCCTCGGGGTAAACGGACATGGCTGGAATCGTCAGGGACGACGACGTCGACGCCCGGGTAATGGTTTAGCGAAATGTGGTGTAAAATGCGCCGCGGCGGCGAGTGTAGCACGGCCGCCGAATTCACCGACGACGGCAACCAGGGACACAGTCTTCATGCAAAGTAACGCCAATAACAACAGACAGCGCCTTATCCGCGCAGCAACCTGCAACCTGCTGATCGGGATGTTGACGCTCCTCGTTGCAAGCGGCGCCCTCGCGGGCGGAGATGCCGAGCGCGGCAAGAGCAAGTCGATGACCTGTGCAGCTTGCCACGGCGCAGACGGCAACAGCATCAACCCGGAATGGCCGTCGCTGGCGGGCCAGCACGAGAGTTACCTCGTCCGGTCGATTCAGAGCTTCAATGACGGTTCCCGTGACAACGTTCTGATGTCGCCGCAGGCAGCGGCCCTGTCAGATCAGGATATCGAGGACCTTGCCGCCTACTTCGCCGCCCAGCAGCCGAGCCGGCGGACGGCCGATCCGGCGCTGGTCACTCAAGGCGAACGCGTCTATCGCGGCGGCAACGCCGAGAAAGGCATCAGCGCCTGCATCGCATGTCACGGTCCGGGCGGCCAGGGCAATCCGGGTGCAAGCTACCCGTCACTCGCCGGGCAGCACGCGACGTACACGACTGCGCAATTGATGGCGTACCGCAGCAACCAGCGGCAGAGCGACACGACCCTGAACCAGGTCATGCGTAATATCGCGGCGCAGATGTCGGACGACGAGATCAAGGCGGTTTCTTCCTACATCCAGGGCCTGCAATAGGGCGCCGCGAGCGAATCCGGCTCCTCCATGATCGCCCGGCGTTGCCGGGCGAATCGCAAACAGAACTCTTCCGAGGGACTCGTCTAATGACAAGCATTCGTATCTTCCTGATGGTCTCGACCACCATGCTGATTGTCGCCTGTGGCGGCAAACCGGAATCCACACAGGCCGAATCGGCGCCACCGGCTCCGGCTCCGGCCACGACCGCCGCAGCGCCCGCTCCCGCAGCCGAGAGCGTGCCGGTAGAAAAACTCGTCGAAGAAATGGTCGATGAAACGGCCGAAGAAGCTGACGAACAGGTTCAGGCCGAAGAACAGATCGTGCTGGCGCGGGCTGAAGAAGCACAGCCGAAGCCGGCCGTGGCGCAGAAATACTCGGAGGGCCAACACTACAACGTACTGACGACGGCGCAGGGGACCAGCAGTTCCCCGGACGTCGTCGAGGTTGCCGAGGTGTTCTGGTACGGCTGCCCGCATTGCTACAACTTCGACCCGTACATCGTTAAGTGGGAAGAAGAACTCCCCGATGGCGTTGAACTCGTGCGGTTGCCCGTCATGTGGAACCCGACCAACGAGATTCACGCGCGCGTCTTCTACACCGCGGACGCGCTCGGCGTGCTCGACGAAATGCACACGGCCATCTTCAAGGAAATGCACCTGAATCGGAAGCCGTTAACGAGCGAGTCGGACATCGAAGCCTTGTTCGAGAGCTACGGCGTGTCGTCCGAAGATTTCCAGAAGACCTTCCGCTCGTTCCCCGTCGAGACCAAGCTTAAGAAGGCCAAGACCCTGACACAGCGCTATCGCATCCAGAGCGTCCCGCTCCTGGTCGTCAACGGCAAGTACGTCGTGACCGGACCGGGCATCAAGAACTTCGACGACATGATCGCCGTCAGTGAGGAGCTCATCGCCGTGGAGCAAGCCGAACTCTGACCGGACTCAGCCGACGCGATTCGTCGGGAGAAACGAAAGGCCAAACGCTTATGGTGTTCGGCCTTTTTCTTTGCCTCTGTAGCGTGACAAATAAAGGGCGGCGAGATTCGGCCATGTCACCACGGTCAACCGGCATCACCGGTGGCTTCCGGATGAGAGACCGGAGAGCGCTGGAAAATCTTTTCCTAAGTCTTCGCAGGAAAAGACTTTGCAGCGGTAGGCCGGTCGCGGAAATTCATTCGCGATCATTGAGACTACCTAACCCGCCTTCCTGGGATGCTGATGCTCGGCACCTTCCGCACAACGCTCGCAGTTGACCCACCCGGAGTCCCCATCGACGTAATGCTCCTTCTTCCAGATCGGCACCCGATGCTTCACCTCGTCGATGATGTAACGGCAGGCCTTGAACGCCTCGTCGCGATGGGCCGCACTGACGCCGACCCAGACCGCCAGGTCGCCGATCTGCAACTCACCAAGCATATGCACGCACCGTGCAGCCGTGACACCGAACTTCTGCCGGGCTTCGGCGACGATCCGGTCGCCTTCCTTGACGCCGAGTCTCTCGTACGCCTCGTACTCAAGGCGGAGCACGCTCCGACCGTCGTTGTGATCCCTGACCCATCCCTCGAAGGCGACGTAGCCGCCGGAATGGGAATCCTCAACCGATCCACGCAGCGCGTCGAGATCGGGCCGTTCGCGCAAGAACTCGAAATCGCTCATCCGCCGGCCACCGGCGGAATAAACACGACGGAGTCGCCGTCGCTGAGAGAGGCACTCCAGTCGCTGAACTCGTCATTGATGGCAACCTTCATGCTGGCCCGGTTCGCGAAGCCGTAGCGCGCGGCCAGCTCATCGAACAAAGCACCCGCAGTTTCGGCACCCGTTTGAAGATCTTCGGCACTTTTACCTACTTTTTCGCGGAGGATGGCGAAATATTCAACATGTATGCTGGGCACTGGGTCAACTCTTCAGGACGCTGAGACAGAGTCTAACACCCGCTGTCGGTCCCGGCGCCGTCCTCCAACCGGCGGACGTCTTCGGGCGTGTCGAGGTCGACGGCGGCCTCGGGCAGATCGACGACAACGACGTCCGGTGCCGTTGCGATCAAAGACCACGCGCCTCGATTCCCGCGCAAATCGGCCAACCGGCCGAAATAAGCGGCCGGGAAGATCGCCGGAACACCCAGCGTCCCGGCGTAGCCAGCGGCGGCGATCAACCGCGGATCGAGTCGCCAGGCGTCGACCAGTTTGCCGATTTCGGCTGCGCCAACGCGCGGTTGGTCGGCCAGGCACAGGAGGCACGCTGCGGCGTCTGCTTGCATGGCGCCGACGCCCGTGCGTATCGACGCCGCGATACCTTCGCGCCAATCGTCATTTGCAACGACTTCAACGGGCAAGCCGGCCAGCGCATCCTCTATTGGCCGATGAATTGCGCCCGTAACAACGATGACGCTCGCGCAGTGTTCCAGCGCGGCGGCGGCGGCGTGGCGCACCAGGGGCTCGCCCCGAAAGCGCAACACCTGCTTCGGTTCACCCATGCGCGCCGACTCACCGCCGGCCAGCACGATGCCGGTGATGCCAGGTTTTGACTGAGCGTGAGTCATGCCCGGCAACATGCCAACGGGCGCCGAGAAGCGCAAGCGGCGCTGCCATTACGAGATCGAAATACGACGTTCATTGACGTAAGATCATACCGTCGGGTGGCCGAAGCCGCGGCTCGCCAGATCCACTGTGCGAGTCAGGATAATGCAGACAGACACCGAACAGGTTCGCGAAAAACTGCTGGCCGTCAAGGCCGAGCTACAGAAGCGTATCGATCGAATCCACGATCACGCGCGCGATCCTCTCAATGCCGACTCGGCTGAACAGGCCGCCGAACTCGGTAACGTCCAGGTCGTAGCGGAGATCGAAAGCGAAGCGATGCAGGAGCTGACGGATATCGAAAACGCGCTGCACCGCCTGGCCGCCGGTAACTATGGAGTCTGCACGTCCTGCGGCGAAGACATCAGCCCGGAACGACTCGATGCGCGACCCGCCTGCTCCGAGTGCGTGGACTGCGCGGAACTCAGCGGTCCACGCTAAAACCTTCGACTCGACCTGCTCGCGTCACTTTGCGAACAACTGATCCAGGTCTCTGAAACCCTTGAACTCCAGTGCGTTCCCCGCAGGATCGCGGATGAACAGCGTGCCCTGCTCACCGGTCTGCCCGCGGAAGCGGACATAGGGCGCGATAACGAACTCGCAACCGGCAGACGTCAGCCGGTCGGCCAGTCGCTGCCAGTCGCCCATGCCCAGAACGACACCGAAGTGCGGCAGCGGAACATCGTGCCCGTCGACTGGATTCGAGGCGCCGAAATTCTTGTGGGTAGTCGGCTGCAGGTGGCACACGAATTGATGGCCGAAGAGGTCGAAATCAATCCAGCGGTCTGCGCTGCGCCCTTCGCGGCAACCGAGCAGGCCGCCATAGAACTCACGCGCGGCGGCGAGATCGTCCACGGGAACGGCGACGTGAAATGGCCTGAGCGCGGGCATCGTTCGCTGTGACTCGTCGCTAGTCGGCCGGATCCCAGTCCCATGGGTCCCATGCGACCGGCGCGAGCGCGAGCTGGCGGCGCGTCTCGTCGATAAATCGTTCGGGGGGCAACGATGACTGCTCGACGCCATCGAGATATAAACGCGGTGCGACCTCGTTCGCCGCCTCGGCGCGCCACTCGCCGGGCGCTCGCTCGATCGCGTTCAGTTCAGTGACGAGGCCATCGAGCGCGACCCGCAGCGCCGGTCGGCGCGAAGCGAATTGCACCCAGCTCTCATAGCGGTACTGCAGCTCATACCGCTGCCGCGTAATCCTCAGCAATCGATGGCATGTCGTGCGATTGTGAATCGCGAACGGGTGAACCGCGGCCTGTTCCGCCTTAAGATAACGGCGAACCGTTCGCAACGGCAGCTCGGGCGGAATATGGATGACGGCCAGATCGACGTCGGGATACTCGTCGATCGTGACGCGGCCCGATTCGATCAGTTCTT
This sequence comes from uncultured Chromatiaceae bacterium, assembly GCA_964541975.1. GTDB lineage: Bacteria > Pseudomonadota > Gammaproteobacteria > Steroidobacterales > SMWD01. Next base: position 7,214 of record CAZISL010000019.1, read on the forward strand.
CGCTCTGTTCGAGATGCTCGAGCTGGTCGCGCCAGTGCGGCTCCAGTGCGTCGACGTCGCCCGCGATCTTCGGCACGCTCGCCAGCATCTCGCGATACAGCGCCTCGACACGCCTGTCCTCGCATCCCCTGAAGGTTGCCGCCGGCAGCGGCGACGTATCCGGATCGCAGAACGATTCGACCACGAAGCACAGGCGTGTGTCGGCCGGATCGTCGTAAAGCCCGAAATCGCCGGCCAGCGCCGCGCCCATCAACACATCGCGATACTCGAGTGCGAGCGACGGATTGACCACCCCGAACATGCTGAACAGACCGTCCTCATCGAAGTGGTTGTTCGACACGATCGGCACGTCCTGATGCAGCTCCGGCGTATCGAGGTAGGCGAACACGGTGGCGGTCGACGTATCGCGGCGGAGTGATGGATCGGTCTGGTTGTTCGGCCAGTGGGACAGCGTGAGTACCGTGGACGCCAGCGGAGCGCCATCGACGATGATGTTGGGACGATCGCCGAGCTCTTTATACGGTTCGTATTGGGCGGACTGGGGAACGGGCATGCTCATGGCCGGAACTCGGCGTTCAGTGAAAAGCGGGCGACTTCCGCCGGACGGATGCGCGCGCTCAGCCGGCGCGCGACGAACGCACCAGCCGACAACCGACCCAGGCCACGGCGCCGGCCAGAATCGCGATCATCACCAGGTACTGCGGCCCGGCGATGTGCACCCGACCCGGATCCAGTTCGGCCGGCAACAAAGCATCCCACAGGTACCAGACGATGCCGATCGCCGCCGGAATCAGCGTCGGCCACAACGCAATGCCGCGGCCCGCGCCGCCGGCCTTGCCCGCGCCACGGAGCAACAGACCCGTGAACAGGCCGCCGATCAGCATCGGCACGATGTTCATGCAGAAGACCGCCACCATCGTGTCGACGCGCGGACCGAACATGATCACCGCCGCCAGTGTCGCGACCGCCGGCATCGCCAGCATGCCCAACAGATTGATCTTGCCGTATCCGGTCATCGTTGCTCCGAGTTCTTGCGACGGCGGTATGCCACTGACGGGCTATTCTCAGGTCTGTACGGCGGCCGAATCAAGGCCTGAGCTCCACGCTGAAGTGCGACTCGTCGCCCGGCCACATGCCTGCGTAACAAAATCCCTCGATCGTGTTCAGACGGCCCGACTTCACCTGCACGATGAACTCCGCGCCGCCCGGGAGCGCCGGATGCGCCCCGTGCACGACCTGCAGGGTCTCGTCGTCCGGGCGGCCCGGAATTCTGAGGCGTTCGGGGATGTCGAGTTTTGTCATGAATCCAACGCCGCTGGGCGTTCTCGACGCGACCGTCGCGGCCTCCACCTGCGCCCGAAGTTGCGCGCTGACGTCGCCGTCGGCGGCCAGAAAGACATCCAGCACCGCAAGCTCCAGATCGGACAGTCCGCTGGTTGTTGGTATCGGTTCGCTCATCACAGGAGAGCATAGCGCGAATCGGGCGCATGGGCGGGCCAACCAGCGGCCACTAGCGGGCGCGCGGGCACAACCTGCCGAGCAAACCATAGAACGCCGCGGGACTGTCGTTCATGACAAAATGCCCGGCGTCCTTTACCCGGTGCAAGGAATTCGGGTCGAGCAGTGCCAACTCGTCGAGGTGCCGATTCGCGTCTCCGTAGACGAACGCCCGCGCGCAACCGAACGACTCGAACCGCTGCACGAGGCCGCGCCCGGCGGTCCAGCGAATCAGCGACCGGCCGCTCTCGTAGAATGCGGCTCGATCCGCCCGGTCGAGGTCGAACGCGGCGCTGCGATCGGAAGCGACCTGGCGACGAAACTTCGGCCACGTCTCGGCGTCGAATACGGAGCGCTCGGCGCACGCCGTCGCGGCCGCTATGCCACAGCTGGAACTCACGAGGCGACCTTCGACGAGCACCAGGCTGTCGATTCGACGCGCGGCCGGCTCCGGCAGCAACACGGCGATGGACCCGCCCATGCTGTGCGCGACCACGCACAGGTTTCGCGACGCGTGGGCGTCGATGATGCTCGCGAGCAATCCGGCCTGTTCCTCGAGGTCGTAGCTGAATCCCTCGGGGCGTGGCGACGCGCCGAAGCCGGGCAAGTCGATCGCCAGCAAAGACCGTCCCGACATCGCCCGATCGGACCACGCCTCCCGCCAGCTCTCCTTGCTGCAGCCAAGGCCGTGGACGAACAACATGAGGTCCGGACCGGCATCACGAAACCATGCCGTCAGGCGATGCTCGCGGCCCCGATAGCGCGCGACGACAACGGTCTGGGTCAGCAGGGCCACTGAACGCCTTCGCTGGCCCGGACTCGATAGGCGGCAATCAATGATCCACGTGGCCGAGATCGCGGTCAGGATCTACCGCGTCGCGGACGAGTTGTTTGAGTTCCTTAATTTCGGGGAAACGCCCTGCCGCCTTGCGCGACCATATCGAGCGATCGTCCAGCCGTATCTCGAAGACGCCCCCGGTGCTGCCGGGTCGCAGCGATACTTCAGACAAATCCTGCTCGAACGTCGACAATAATTCCTGGGCGATCCACGCGGCCCGGATCAGCCATTTGCAGGCCGTGCAGTACTCGATCTCGATGCGATGTTGTCCGCTCATGTCGCCCCCTCGTCTGACGTCAAGCAGTTTGTACTTCGACCGGCCGCCGTCTGAGTCTGACCGCCGTCCCGTATGCGAGCAGTTCCGCGGCGCCCGCCATGACCGGCGATGTCGTAAACCGCAAACAGACAATCGCGTCGGCGCCGAGTCCGTCGGCCTCCTCGACCATGCGGTCGATGGCCTGCTCGCGTGCCTCGGCCAGCATCTTCGTGTACTCGATGATCTCGCCGCCGACCAGCGTGCGCAGGCCGGCAATGATGTCCTTGCCGATATGGCGCGCCCGGATCGTATTGCCGCGCACGAGGCCCAGCGTCGCGACGATGTCATAGTCAGCCAGTTCGTCCTGAGTCGTCAGTATGATCTTGCTCATCGGTCCACGTTCTTCGAATAGTAATCGTCTTCCTTGTTGACCAGCCGGTCGCGGATCACCTTGATGAACAGCACACCGATGCCGGTGATCGCCGCCAGACCGACCAGGCCGTAGGGCAGCGCCGCGATCACCCCATACACGATGGCCGCGAGCCAGCAGGCCGCGACGAGGCCGAGTATCGCGTAGCCGATCTTCTCGAAATTATCCATCAGCGATCTCCCCGACGCATCGTCGCGAGTGAAGGCAGGCCATCGGCCGCGAGTTCCGCATCCAGTTTCTGCAGCTGTCCCGGCGGAAGTCCAAGGCCGTCTATCCACGCGACGAGTTGCTCCAGGCGTTCCGACAGCTCGTCCAACGATTCGCTCGTCCGTATCTCGGCCGACAGCTTCTGCTCGAAATACAGGTGCGGATCCATTGCGATCGTCGACAGGAAACGCACGACCTGCAATCCGCTGCGCTTCAATGTGTCCAGCGACCGCTCGCCGTTCATGCTCAAACCTCCAGCCAGCGGGTCAAAACAGGCGCATGAAAGCGAATATGCCAAGCATAGCGAATGCCAGCGCGATTTTGGCGGCCGTGCCGATAGCCAGCCCGACGGTGGCGCCGAAACCGGCCCGCCCGGCGGCGCGCAGCTCACCTGCGATCGTCAGCTCGCCAATTGCCGCGCCGATGAATGGCCCCAGGACGACCCCAATCAGACCGAAGAATATGCCGACGATGGCGCCGATGCCCGCACCGACCATGGCCCGCGACGACGCACCGAAGCGCTGCACACCGAACATGCCGGCCGCCAGGTCCACGAGATAGGTCAGGATCGCCAGGATCGCCAGCGCGACGAGCGTGCCCGTGCCGACGTAGGCGAAATCCTCGGCCCAGGCCGCCACCACGAGGCCGACAAACAACAGCGGCGCGCCCGGGACTGCCGGCAGAGCCAGGCCGGCGATGCCGAGGACCGCGAGGATAGCCGCCAAAACAAATAGCAGGATCGTTTCCATCGGGAGTCTAACGCGGCGCGAATCGCCGGCGTGCTTCCGCGAAAGCCGCGACCGCCCGCACTATCCGCCCTGGTTCGCGCAAGCTTCGGCCTTCGCGCGCATTTCGATCGCCTTCTTCTCGTCGATGGCGAGACCGAGCTCTCCGTTCTGATAAGCCACGGCGAGACGGCTGAGGGCCAGCCGGTGTTCATTCTCTCCCGCAGCCTGATACCACTGCAAAGCGAGTGGTGTGTCGTCCGGCAACAGCGGCCCCTCATCGTACTGCCACGCCAGCCAGTACTGCGCCTCGGGCACTCCGTTCCGCGCGGCCGACTGAATCATCGGCACCGCCGTGTCGACGTCCCAGTCGACGAGACCGAGATGGAACATCGCCAGCTGGTACTCGGCATCGGCGTCGCCTGCTTCTGCCTGCGCGGCGCAGAACGACCTGACCGCCAGCAAGTCAGCCTGCGGCGGCGGATTCTGCAGCAGCAACGGCCGCAGGGCAGCGCGGCACTCGCCAGGTGCGACGCCGGAATCGGGCGCAGCCACGACGGGTGCCGCGAACGCGATCAGGGCGGAAAACAACAGGAACCGGTGCCGCATTTGGATCATGCGGCGATTCTAACGTACTACCTGCGATTCAGTAGTCCCGGCCGCAACCCGGGCAGGTCGACCGGGTGAACAACGGCCGGTAAAGGCTCGCATCGATCAGGGCCTTCCAGAACCAATGCTCGCCGCAGCTGGGACAGCGCAGCAGGGCGATCGAGAGGCCGTAACCGACGACGGCAATGACCGTTCCGACCGTCACCGTGATGCCGCTGGATTCGAAGAGCGGCGCGACGCTGCCAAAAATCAGCGCCGCCATTCCCAGCGCCACCTTCCACCACTGGCCGGTGCGGCCGATGACCGATTTGTTCATGTATGCACTCCTTTGCCGGGACGCGTGCCACATGGGGCCGCGCCGATTCTTCTTATTGTTCTCGGACCGGATGTCCGGGAGCTCAGAAAGTCGTGTACTTGCGCCGGATGACGTCGCCCCATTTTTCTTCGACGAGTTCGAAAGATTCGGGGGCCAGTTCCTCCAACCATGTCCTGTTCAGTTTCGCGAACTCTTCCGGTCCGCCTTCTTCCGGCCACGGGATCGTCGCGTCGATGACGATCTTGCTGACCTTGCCTCTCGCGTCGACGGTCGGGTCGAGCGGCATCCCGCGCAGCTCTTCGAGAACCAAACTCGCCGCCTTGGGCCGCCACCTCGAACCGATGGCCATGTTGACCTGCGTCGGGTCGAGTACGTCGACACCTTCATCGACAATCACGACGACCTTGTAGATCGGAATGATCTTGGCGAGCTTCTCGCCGATCTCGAGACCTTGGCCGGGCCGGGTCTTCTTGATCTTTACATAAGTCAAACCAGTCGTATCGACCGGAGAATGTATCTCAATCATACCGGGTACCAGGCGGCGCAGGCCCTCATTGAACAAAACGGCCGTGGGCCCCGTCACATATCCGCGAGTTACCCCGGTGAACTGGTTCAGAATCCACGGGTCCTTGCGATGCGTGACCGCCGTGACATTCACGATGAAGTTTTCGTCGCGTTCGGCGCCAAGGTACTGGTACATCTCGCCGAATGGGCCTTCCGGCATCATCTTGTCCAGCGGCACCTCGCCCTCGATCACCATCTCCGCGTGCGCGGGAATCATGTGGTCGTTCGTCTCCGACTTAACCACTTCGATCGGCTTGCCGCGCATCCCGCCGGCGATCGCGAGTTCGTCGAATTTTCTTTTTTGCAGCCGATTGACGATGCGCGAGCCGCTGATCATCCAGACGATCGGGTCCTGCCCAACGACGATCGATACCTTCACCGTCTTTTCGCCGCGCTCCTTGGCCGCCATGAACGTCCGCCATGCCGTCTGATTCGGCTCCGGATTGATGCCGATCAACCGCGGGCCGCGGAGCTCGCAGCGATAGGTACCGAAGTTCTTGCCGATGTCCGGGTCATTGGTGAACGTAGAACCGGTGTTGATGTAGCGCCGGGAGTCGGCCGGATTGCTCTGGATGAATGCGTACCTGGTCAGGTCAATGTCATCGCCGGTCAGCACGATCTCCTTGCACGGCGCATCCCCGGCATCGACTTCAACCGGCGGCAGCTGCGGGTACTCGCCTTTCACGAGCAACGTTTGCAGGTACGCCATCGCGTCACGATAGGTCTGCTTGCCGTCATTGAGCATGGGCGTGACGCCGAACGTCAGTCCCTCGGTGTACCAGTGCCCCTGGTGATTGCAGATGAGTGGACCCTTGACCCATTCTCCGTCGATCTTGATCTCTTCGGCGAGAATCGCCGGCGCCTCATACCAGCCATACTCGTCGATCAGTCGGTACATCAGCGCAGTCAGCTCGTAGTTATCCTGATCGATGCGCGGCACGCGCAGCACGAGACCCCACGCCTCGATCGCTTCCATGTAATCACGAAACGAATCGAACGGCGCCTTCGGCGCCTTGCGAATCTTCGACGAAGACATCGCTGCCGCAGGCCAGGTGGCGCCCGCCCCGGAAGCTGCGGCCACCTGGACCGACAATGCCGCCAATGCACCACCGGCCAGCACCGTTCGCCTGGTGATCGCCGCTGCATCATGCTTAGTATCGTTCTCGTCGGACATCAGTCACATTCCCCTGTTGCGCGCCGGTCGGCTCTGCACTTCCTGAACGATTAATTTACGCTTGTCGGCGAGCTTCAGACGCTTGATCGCGATTTCCCGCCGTAGCGCGGCCGATCGATCGTCAGCGTGCTCGTAATACACCAATTTTACGGGTCGTCGACCCCGCGTGTACTTCGCCCCGCGGCCGGCGTTGTGTTGCTCGATACGAGCGCCAACGTCCGTCGCGACGCCGGTATACAAGGTGCTGTCCGAACATCGGACGATATAGACGCACCAGCCCGGATCGCTCGCCATTGCTCGACCGTCGGACACAGCGGTTATTGGCAGGAGCGATCGCCCCTCAGAGTGCCTTCAATGCGTCGATGAAACTCTCGCGCAACCTGAAGATCGGCGTCCTGCCGCGAGTGACGTCGTCTGCGAAGCCGTTATCCTCGAGCGCCGCCGCGACCGATTTCAGGTCCGGCATATCTTCTTCGTAGTAGACGAAGCGCAGGCCTTCGCTGACAAACGTAACGCGGCTCGACTCCAGAATCGCGAACTCGCGTACGCCCTGAAACTCGGGACGGTCCAATTCCAGCTTGAGCTCATCGAAAAAGCGCGGGAACTGCCGGTACAGCTGCCGCAGGATCTTGCGCGGATTGCGGGCATCGCGCTCGCGGTTCGCCTTGAGGATGAAAAACGCCGCGCCGACAGCGACGCCGAGCAGAAAAGTTGCCGTGTGAGTCAGCCAGCCGGACATCTGTTCCTCATCCGTATTCCCCAGAGTTCCCGAAATAGAAACCCTATTCTAGCCTCATCGCATCAAACGGACACCCATCAGAATATTTTCCGCGCTCGCGTCCAGCGCAGGTTGTCGCAAACAGCTCAGGCGCTGACGGTGGTGTGGGATTCTTCCGCGAGGTAGCGAACGAACCGGTTCTGTTCGTCGACGAGGATAACCTTGGGCTGGATCAGTTTGTCCGTCAGCTCGAACCCCATGATGACGATCTCTTCGCCGACGCCGATCAGGTGCGAGCACGGTCCGTTCATGCAGATGTCGCCGGATCCAGGCTCGCCCGCGATGACGTAGGTCTCGAGGCGAGCGCCCGTCGTGTTGCTCGCGATCAGCACCCTCTCGTTGAGCCACAGTCCGACCCGCTCGATCAGGTCGGCGTCGATCGTAATGCTGCCGACATAGTCCGGATTCGCTTCCGTGACGACAGCCTTGTGAATTTTGGAACGCATCAAGGAACGCAATTCTTTTTCTCCTGCCGCGCGGAGCCTCCGTTACCGGCGCAAGTCGCCACGCGAGCCCGCTTTATACCCCAATTTCATGCGCGATCAAGTCAATGCACCCAGAACTGGTTGCAGTTAACCCGCCCGCGACCAGACGATGAGCTGATTATTCGCCGGCAGCGCATGATCCGATGTCAACTGCAGGCCATGGCGAATGGCCAGCTCATTCACTGACTCGAAGTCCCGAATCCCGCTCAACGGGTCTCGCGCACGCAGCGCGGCGTCGAATCGCTCATTGCTCGGGGTTGTGAACCGACCCGCATACCGGAATGGTCCGTACACGCACAGCGTGCCGCCATCCGCGAGCACCGGACCGATGCCGTCGAACAGGCTCTCGACGCTGTCCCACGACATGATATGCAGCGTGTTCGCCGTGAAGACAGCATCGAACCGACGGTCGACGATAGCTGCCGGCCACGGCCGACCGTCGGCATCGAGTGCGACCGGCGCATCGCAGTTCTCCGGACCCTCCTGTCGCACGCGCTCCGACAGCGCATTCAAAGCAAGCGCCCGGTCGGTCGGTTGCCAGCGCAGATGACCCAGGCGCTCAGCCAGGAATACGGCGTGCTGACCGGTGCCGGCGCCGATCTCCAGCACGGCACTGCGGTTCGCGAACGCGTCCGCCAGGATATTCAGTATCGGGGTCTTGTTTCGGTCGCAGGCTTCCGAGTATTGCATCATCAGATGATTAGAGGTCCGGCGTTTCGACTCGCCTGGTTTCCGGCACGGCAGCGAGGCGGACGTCTATTCCCGGCCGCCCCACTTGTCCTTGAAGGCATTTTCGGCGTCGCTCTGTACCCTGGCGTGCCGATTACTGAGCATCAGCGAAGACGGCGAGCAGACCCGTGCGCGGATGATGCCGAGATCCTCGGCGGCGTGGAACAGACTCGGATACCAGGACTCCCAGTTCGGTAGCAGCTTTTCGACCTCCGCACGCAGGCTCACGGCGCATCCCCGGCGGGGCCGTTTGACTTAATCCCGGATTGCGTCTGCCTGCAGGACATTTTGCGACTGTATTACGTGTCGGAACCGCTTTCCACCAACGGGTCAACTTTTCCGGTTCAGGACCTCATTTTCCAGGGCCTCTTTGACGGTCGCCCACTCGTCCAGCTTCTCCTGGTAGCTGCGCGATGCGTGGGCCGGGCTGGTCGAAGGCAAGGTGCGAAACACCAGCGAGTGAGCGCCCTCGTCGAGCTCCGGCATGACCCTGCGACGGAAGACGTTCGCGGCCTTGCCGCCGTTGAAGAAGACATACCGGATCGTCGGGTGCTCGGCAAACAGCGTCGCGAAGTCGTTCGCCCGAACTGTGTCGTTGTCGATGTTCGAATCCAGGCTGCCCGGCCGGAAACAGCTTGCGAGCACATCCCAGAGGGCGATACCGCATTCGGTCAGCGCCCGCAGGCGCTCCTCGTAGCGCAATCCCGGATCGACGCCGAACAAGTCGCCCATGATCGGCCAGAACGCATTACGCGGGTGTGCGTAGTACTGATTCTGTTGCAGAGACGCGATTCCCGGCATCGATCCGAGCATCAGGACGCGCGGTTCGTGGCCAACGACGGCGCCGAAACTGTGGACCTGACTCACGGCCCATCCACCCGGCCCCAGACAATGACGTGACGGTCCGACACGACCTCGATCGGCAGGTAACCCAGCCCGGCGCGGTCCAGCTGAGCGCGCAACTCGTCCACTGCGTACGCGGCCAGCAACGAATTGAAGAAATCGATCTGCAGGACTTCGGGTTCGTCCGCGGCATACAAGTTCACGAATTGCTCGGCGGTCGCCCGATCCGTCGGCCGCAGCAGGTCCATGACGAAGACCGCGCCGCCCGGCATCGACCAGTCGCGCATCGTTGACCAGAACACGTCCGGGTCCGCCAGGTGATGCAACAGGCTGTTCGAGAAAATCAGGTCGCTGCGGCCGCCGCGAGTCGCGGCCGGCAGCAACACCTCGTCGTAGCTGATCCGGTCCGCCAGGCCAGCATCCCGGGTCATTTCGGCGGCCACCCGCAACATCGTCGGCGACCCGTCGACGCCACGAACCTGCCAGCCCGGCAAAGCCCGGGCGAAGCGGCGCGAAATATCACCCGCGCCACAGCCAAGATCGATCGCGAAACCGGTCGACGCGAGGTCAGGGAGCTTCTCTTGCAGCAACGCGACGAAGTGATCATGCGGCTCAGCGAAATCGGCTTCGGCATAGGCACGGACCTGCGCCTCATCATCCATCAATTCCGGTTCGGGGATGCGCTGCATGATCTGTTTGAACGAGCGGCTATTCGGCGATCGCGTCGGCTTCGATCTCGACGAGCATGTCAGAGTCGATCAATCTGCTGATCTCGACCATGGTCGTCGCCGGTCGAATCGCGCCGAAAAACTCACCATGGACGCGGGCGATCGCCTCCCAACTGTCGATGTCGGCAACGTAGATTCGAGTGCGCACGACGTGCTCGAGCGCCGTCTCGGCCTGCTCGAGCGCGGACTGTATGTTCAGAAGGCACTGTCGCGTCTGTGCCGCCGGATCCCCGACGCCGATGATCTCACCATCCGGTCCGGTCGCTGTCGTGCCCGACACCGCGACGAATGGGCCGACGCGGACGGCGCGCGAGTAACCGGCGATCGACTCCCATTTCACGCCACTCGCAATATTGAGTCGCGACACGTCAGTTTTCCGGGTAGGGCGGAAATTCCGCGTCGGGCCAGGCCATCTCACGGGTCCGCAGGTCCCGCGCGAACACGATCGCGTCTTCGATGCCGCTATAGTAACCGGCGATGATGTCAGTCTCGTCGTAGCCGAGAGAACGATAGAAACGGATCGCATCGCGATTGTCGGCGCGAACTTCGAGACTGACAAAAAATGTGCCCGCGCAAACCGCTGACCGTTCGAGCCATTCGACCATATCCCGCGCGATCGACAGGCGCCGGTATGGAGGTTCGACCGCGAGCAGGTTCAGGTGCGCGGCATCGTCGGCGAAACTCATGATCGCGAAACCCAGCATCGTCGACTCCGACACCGTCTTGATGACGACGTTGTCCCGCCGGCCGATATGACGCACGACCCGCGGTGTCCTCCAGGAACGCGGCAAGCCGTGTTCCACGAGCCGGCTCGACATATCGGCAATCAAAGCTGCGTCCGCGTGTGTCGCGAGTACGATCTCGCGATTCACGATCGGTCTCCTGAAATAGGCACTTTCCTGCCATCATCGTCCAGGTTCACGAACGTGATCTGCGTTGCGAACAACACCAGATCCTTGTCCCCGGTCCGGTCGTCAAAGACCTCGACCTCGTACTCGACCGACGTCGTTCCGAGGCGGCCGCGCGTGACCTGAAACCGGAGAATCTGCCCGCATGTGATCGGATGCCTGAACTCGACGTTGTTCATCGCAATCGTCACGAAACGCCGACCCGGAAACTCCAGCTGCGCGGTGATATAGGCGAACTCATCGAGCCATTTGAGCAGGTACCCGCCGAACAGCGAATTCTGCGAATTCATGTGTTCCGGCAAAACGAGTTTTCGATGATTCATGAGCGTTTCGACGTTCGCACAGTCAGCCACCACACGAGCAATACCACGGCGCCGAAGACAGTATATATCGCCGTGAAGACCCAGGGCTCCGCGTCGTAGAACAGCAATTCATGCAGCCAGTGCTGGACGAAGGACTCAGCATAGGCATCCTGACCCGCGCGTCGGCGCAGCTCGTTTTCCCAGGTGGTCAGCGGGCAAATCTTACCCAGCCAGGCCTGCGCGACGACCACGCCGATGGCACACAGGTGTGCGATGCGAAATGTCCGGTTGCGCACCCAATGCCAGTTGGCGACGAGCCCGATAAGTATTAGCAGGAACCCAACGACGACGAACGCGACGAACGCGAAATGGACGAGCAGTACCGTGTCGGCCAGCAGCCGATAGACCCCGGCATCATCCACTCGCGTCGGGTCCATAGATGATTTCCATATCCGGCTTCTCGGTCGTCAGGTAGTGCACCCAGATATACGCATGACTGAATGCCGCCGCAACGATGCCGGCGATCGATCGAAAATAGAACGCCGGGATCCACAGCAGCAGGAAACCGAACGTGTACATCGCGTTCAGCGTCAGGCGGAAAATACCGCCACGGACCAGCGGCAGCGGCCGATACGCGGTATCGAAATGGTCGATGTCGACTGCGCGCGCGATCCCGAAGTAGCGCCTGACCGACCAGGCGAGGTATGCGACCGGCATGACCATGACGAACGCGATGACGCGCGACAATTCCTCGCCGATCGGCAACGTGCCGGCATTCGCGATGCTGAGCAGGATCAACAGGACGGGACGGGCGAGGATCAGCACGGTGAAGAAACTCGCATAGACCCCAAACGCCCAGCGACCGAACACCCGCGATAATCCGCGCGTGTGAAGCTCTACGCGCCAGCACAACCAAACGTAAAA
>CAZISL010000020.1:0-10285 GCA_964541975.1 uncultured Chromatiaceae bacterium
CCGAGCATGTCGAACGCGGCGATGAAGATCGGTATCTGGAGCAGGAAGCCGAGCAGGCTCTTCATCGTGTACAGCGGGTTGACGCCGTGCTGCTTGTAGACAGCGAGGATCTTCTCGTGCGCCTCCTCGCCCTTGAAGTTCTTCTTGATCTCGTCGATCTGCGGCTGCAGCAGCGCCTGCGTTCGATTGACCGACGCCTGCAGGCTGTCGGCGTACTTCGTCAGCGGCAGCATCAGGATCTTGACGGCGAACGACAGCAGGATGATGGACCAACCGATGTGGCCGACGAAGCCGTTGATCGTCGTCAGCAACCACAGCATGCCGAAGCACAACCAGCGCAACCAATCCCAGAGTGCCGCAAACAGCATTCGGCTGAGCACCGGATCAACCACGCGTAGACTGAGGGCCTCGATCTGGCCCGCATGCACGCGCAGCTTCGTCTTGCCGGCGACGGGCCGCAGCATTACGACCGGTTGATTCTCGGTATCGATGACGACGTCGACGGTACCGGTGACTCCCTGCACGACCACGGTATGAAAACGGTTGCGCACACCGATCCATTGCGTCGCGTCGACCTCGAACTGCCCGGGTTCGAGCGTTCGCTGACCGTCCTCGTCGACGATGACGGCGCGCACGGAACCGTACAACGAGCCGAATCCCGGCAACGGCGGCGGAATAAAGCCTCGCGTCGCCGCGATTCGCAGCACGGAGCCGGCCGGTAAGTCCATTTCCGGTTCCGCGGTCGCCACCGCTTCGGGCCCTCCGCCGCGCTCCAGCATCTCCATCATCACGCCGAACCCGAGCGGTATGAACATGTCGCCGGGCACCGTGAGTTCGATTTCGACGTCGCCGGATAGCAGCGAGCCAGCGAGCGCCGGCCCCGGCCCGACCAGCACGATGAGCAATGCCGACAGCCGGAAGAATCGCGTCACTGCATCGTCCTGATCATTTCAGGAACCGCCGCTGCGCCTCGAGCGAGTCCTGGATCAGACCCGCGTCGAGATCCGCACCGCTGACCGGCTTGTAGTCGGCGTCGCGGACTTCGACGAAACCGCCCGGATGCGACACGATGATCTGCTCCGGCTGGACGATCGCGTGGGCCGTGTAGCTGCCCGCCATCATCCATGGCCATGGATCGCCCGCAAACAGGTTGCGCCCGACCGCATACTCCTCCGGCGGGTTCGTGCAACCGAAGACGTCCTGCAGCAGCGTGACCGGCAGGTCATGATGTGACGTCCGGTACTCGACCGTCCCCCGCTCCCGCCCCGGCCAGTGCATCAGCAGCGTCGAACGCAACTGCGTGCCGCTGAAATTGCTGGCATGGCCGTAATGCCCCAGGCCGTTGTCGTCGAATTCGTAGCCGTGATCGCTGACGACGATGACGATCGTGTCGTCCATGCGCCCGGCGTCGCTCAACGCGTCGAGTACGCGACCCGCCTGCCGGTCGAGGAATTGCATCGCGAGACGATACTGCCGCCACATCGATTGCGCCTTCGCGTTGCCGGCGTAGCGATCGTCCATCGGCAGCGACTCGGTGCCGTCCGCCGGCATCTCGTCCATCGGCGGATCGAGATGCAGATACAGGAAGAACGGTTCATCCCCGCTCTGCTCCGCGAACCACTCGAGCGCCTGGTCGGCGACGAGCGTGTTGCGTTCGACGACCGGCAGGTCGTGGCGCTCGGCCGGCAGGATCGCGAAGTCCGCGAACGCGGTGCGGTCGAGCAGAGTCGGACTGCCGAAGCCGACCGCGCTGAACAGGCCGGTCGCGTAACCGGACTCCCGGATCGTGTTCATCAGCACCGGCGGACGCTGCAGGTCGTAGAAGCCCTGCCAGTAAGTACTCGGCAATCCGTAGAACAGCGAGAACACGCCCATGCGCGACGAATTACCGCCGCTGTACTGTTCACGGAAGTCGATCTGTTCCGCGCCGAATTTCGCAAGGTTCGGCATCAGGCCCGGGTGAATCGCATCGGGCCGCAATGCGTCGAGCAGGATCATGACGATATTCCGCAACGCCTGCCGGTCGGCATCGCATTGCATCGGCTCCAGTGGATAACGCAACTGCCCTTCCGCGCCGACGAGACTCCCGCGCAGCAGGCGCTGCTGCTGCACCTTCTCGGGATCGACGAGCCCGAGCCGTGCGAGATCGCGCTTCGCCTTGATCGGGAAATACAGCGGCATGAAGCGCGTGAACTGCGTCACGGGCGTATAACCCGTCGCGTCACTCCAGATGTGTATCGCCGTGCCGCCGAGCCAGCATCCACACAGCGCCGCCGCGAGCCAGCGGCCGCCGCGCGGGCCGTCCGCGATGGCGAAGTTGCGCCAGATAATCCCCGCCAGCATCGACTCGAACGCGACGAAGATCGCGAACAGAATGCCGGTGAACACCCACGTCGTCGTCTCGAACAGCTGCGCCGTCAGCCACGACAGGTGAATGCGATGCTCGGCGAAGACGTTCGTATCGAGGAACAGCAGACTCAGCCCGAGCGACATGAACAGCGCGCCGAGCGGCAGGATCAGCCGTCGCGACGGCAACACCAGCGCCAACGGCGCCAGCACGACGAACATCGGCACGCAGGCCAGCACCGCGAACTGTCCGATGAACGCGAGGCCGACGTAAATATTGCCGAGCCAGTCGCCGGGAAAATCGTAGATCAGCAGGAAACGCAGCGCGACGAAACAAAACAGGCCCGCGTTCGCCGCGCCGAACCAGCCGATCCAGCGCAGCAGGCTGCGACGGGGCCGCTCGTCGGCGGCGGTCACGTTCCGGCACCCGTGCCGGCGCCGCGACACTCATCCGCGATCTTCGCCACGGCATCGGCCGCGGCGGCGGAACTCGTGCCGACGTTGAAGACCCATTCTTCGCGCAGTTGCTGAACGCTGCGGCGAAACTGCTCGGGATCGTCCAGCAGTTCGCGAATGACCGCCGGCGCCTCGCCGACCCGATACGGCGCCAGCACCGCGCCGATCTTGTCGCGGATGAAGGACTCGAACGGCTCGACCTCGAGCTGTTGCCACTCATCGTTGCGCGACTTCGGCGGCACGTCGAAATACAGCACCGGCTTCTCGAGACCGAATCCATAATCCATGCCCGCACCCGACCAGTCGGTGATCATGACGTGCGAATCGAACAGAGAATCGCTCTCGGCCATTTCCTCGACCACGCCGAACAACGAGTTATCGCGGTAGCGGGCGATGATCGAGTCGATGACGTCCGGCGAATTCCAGCGCGTCTGGAAGTGCGGGCGCAACGTCACGCGGAAACCGGCGTCCAGCAGGACGCCGACGAGTTCGTCGCCGAACAGGTTCAGGATCGTGCGGTCGCCCCAGGACGGCGCGAGCAGCACGTGAATCCCGTCGTCAACCGGGGGCGGCTCGCGCCGCTCCGCCATCAGCTGCTCGACGCGGCGATAGCCATGCGGAAGCAACTGCTTCGCGGGCAGGCTCCGCAGCGACTCACGCTTGCGAATCTCGCGCTCATGGTGCGGACCGGCGCACAGGATCGTGTCGTAGTGGTCGAGCGAGTCCGCATGATCGGCCATATGCGAGCTGACGAGCGAGTGAAACATGAAGACGTAATGCACGGAGTGAACCGAGCGTTTCAGATCCTTGTTCTGCAGATCGAGTAGCTGGGTCAGCATGACGTCGGCCTGCAGCGTCTGAAAGAACAGGATGCGGAAGAAGCCATCGCCGATGCAGAACGGCAGGATGCTCGGATCGTCCTGACGCAGACCTGGATCTTCGGGATCCGACGCGATATAGCAGAGCTTCCTGCCGAGATGCCCGGTCAGTTCACCGATGATTTCCGCATGATGATGCCAGTCCTGCCGGCTCTCCGAAACAACGACGAGATTTCGGTCCGCGGCGGGCAGACGCTTGAAGGCGCGGTGGTCGCGCCAGTGACCGACGAAGCTCCCGAACCTGCTCAACTTTCGGTCGAGCGTTCGGCCTCGGCGACTTCCCGTTCAATTGTCGAATCAGGGGTCGAATCAACAGCCGGTTCGGCGGCGGGCTCCGCCGCCGACGCAGCACGCCGGAACAAACCCTTGAGCTTGTACCAGTATGTCTTGGCGGCCAGACCCAAGGTCGCGAACAGGCCGACGATCGCGGAGATAATCATGCTGCCGGTGCCCGGATCGAGATAGGCCCAAGCGGGCGTCGCAACGGTCAGCAGGGTCAGCGCGAACGCGGCGAGCGCCGCCCGGCGCGCGCCGGATCGTGAAGGGGAATTGCTGCGATGTCCGGTGTCGTTCGTCATGATGCGGTCCGTGTAACGATAGGAATATTCTACCCCGCCCGGAGCCCCGTGTTGATCATCCCAAGTCAAATCGTGTGCCTGTCGCGGTTGTCCTCGATCAAAGGCCCGGCGGCCGGCTATTTGAGCCCGTCGGCGACGGCCTTGAGGATCGTCGTGGCCCGCATCTGGACACGGTACAGAAGCTTGAACGACGCGCTCCGCCCGGTCAGTCGCCGGTCGGCTTCTGCCTGCATGACGCTCCGCGCCAGTTCCTTCAGGCCGGTCAGCGGACGGATCCAGACCTTCATCTGCGTGACGCGCCCGTCGTCGTCGAGCACGAACCGGTCGATACCCTGCAGCGTGTACTTGCCGACCCGCGCCTCGAACTCGAACATGACCTCGTTGCCCTTGGTCCAGGTGTCGATCACGCGGTAGCCCTCGAAGATCTCGAACACGGTGCGGAGCAACTCGAAAACCTGCGTCTTACCGTGCTTCGGCGCGAAGATGGCGGGCGAGAAGAACTCGACGTCGTCCGAGAACAACGGAATGATCAGTTCAGGATCGTCGCGCTCGAAAATCTCGTGCCACCGGGCGATGAATGTTTGGACCTGCGGGGAAGTCATCAGGCGACCGACTCGCTTTAGCCTTACCGGCCG
The DNA here is from genome assembly GCA_964541975.1 of uncultured Chromatiaceae bacterium. Lineage (GTDB taxonomy): Bacteria > Pseudomonadota > Gammaproteobacteria > Steroidobacterales > SMWD01. The sequence continues at coordinate 4,894 of CAZISL010000020.1, forward strand.
GCCAGCGCTTGAATACGCGGGAAGACCAGGTCGCGTGCCCGTTGCAGATGCGCTGGATCGTCGATCTCGCCCCACGCGAGATCTGCCACCACGGGACACGCGATCGGCCGTTGCGCGGCGGCGGCCACGAGGCAATCGGTCTCGTAGTCGTAGTGAAGCGACGACTCGAATGCAGCCGCGGACAGTTCGCACATGATCGAGAACAAGTCGCGCGAGATCCTGGAGACGCCGACGAGCTCACCGGCCACGCTGCCAAGCGTGCCGCGATCCTTCGACATCGCAACGAGTTTGCCGTGGCGCGTCTCGACATAGACCTCGTCACCCGCTTCCGTCGGACCCGACAACAGGATCGCGTCCGGCGAATCGTCCGCAAGCAGCACTTCGAGCGCCCGCGGCTCGTAGATCAAATCGGACTCGAGCAACAGGAAATCGCCGTCGAGCAGGTCGCGGGCGCAATGCAGGGAATACATGCTGCCGGAGTCGGCGAAGTGGTCGTTATGTGTCGTGCGCACAAATCCCCCGGACTCTTCGGTCAGCGCCTCGTAGTAATTTGCACAGTGACCGGTCACGATCACGACGCTTTCGATCCCGGCAGCGGCGAGCCGTCGCAGCGACGCGACGATGATGGGCTCGCCACCGAGTTCAATAAAACCTTTCGGCCGGTCCTCCAGCTCGCCGCGCAGGCGCATACCCATGCCGGCGGCGAGAATGACCGCCGTTCTGATCACGCACCGACCCCGATCACGCGTCGAAATGCTGCGCACAGGCGTTCGACGTCCGCAGCGGTGATGTCGCCCATGTAGGCGAGCCTGAAGATGTCCGACGCGAGTTGGCCCTGCCCGGCATAGATCACGAAACCGTCCTCCTTCAGAGCATCGTGCAATTGCGCGTACCCGACGCCGCTGGGCAACAGGTAACTGCGCAATACGCTCGAGAACTCGTCTTCGCGCAACAGCATGCCGACGCCGGCGGCACTCAGCTCCTCGTGAATCCTTTGCGCGCGATCGACATATTGTTGCCGCCGCGTTCGCCAGCCGCCGTGCTCATGCAGTTCATCGAGCGCCTCGCTCAGCGCGAAGGCCGCCTGCACGGACTGCGTAAACGGCGAGAAACCCTCGCCATGCTGACCGGCGAAGTACGCGTAGAGGTCGAGATATACGCTGCCGACCTGCGGCGACGTCCGCGTCCAGACCGTGTTGTGCGCCACGACAAACGACAGGCCCGGCACCGCGTGCAGGCATTTGTTCGCCGTCGCCGCGACCGCCTGCAGGTTCCACGCGTCAGCATCGATCGCTTCGGCGCCATAGCTGCTGACGCCATCGAGCAGCAAGGCCAGATCGCGCTCACGGCACAACGCGCCGATCGCATCCAGGTCGTTCAGGCGGCCCGTTGTCGTCTCGTGATGCACGGTCGCGACGTGCGTGATCTCGGGATGCTCGTCGAGCAGCGCGGCGGCGGCATCTGTATCGACCGGCCGAGTCCACTCTCCCTGGATTAATTCATGCGGCTTGCGGTGCGCCTTCAGCATCTTCGCCATGCGCTCGCCATAGACGCCGTTCGCGAGGACCAGCGTTCCGCCGGTCTCCGGCGCCAAACTCGCCAGCATCGCCTCCACGGCGCTGGTGCCGGAACCGGTCATCATCACGGCCGCATAGTTGTCGACGAGGTTCGGATACACGCCGACGAGTCGCGCATTGATGCTCTGGGTCAATTCGGCGAACTCGGGTTCGCGATGGCACCAGTCGCCCGACGTCAGCGCCTCGCGCACGCGGTGAGTCAGCGTCACCGGCCCCGGATTCAGCAGTATGGATCGTTGCTGAGTCACGTACCGCCCATCGCGATGTCGGAGGCGCCGGCCTGCTGGATGTGCCTCCGCAGTCGGTCCGCGACCTCGGCCGGCGTGATCGTCGGCCGCGGCAAATCAGCCGGAATACCCGGCAGCATCGGTACGTGCAAGAAAGTGAGCTCGGTGCCGGCCGACGCGACATGCGCCGCCAGATCGGCCGGCAACGCGACCGCCGCGACGCTCGCGTATCCGCAAGCCGACGCGATTCGAGCGAAATCGATAGACGCAGATACCGTTGACTGCCCACCCGTCGATTCGTGTAGACCGTTGTCGAGTAGAACGTGCACGAGATTCCGCGGCCGCTGGTAGCCGATCGTCGCCAGCGCGCCAAGGCGCATCAACGCCGCTCCATCTCCCTCGAGTACGATCACGCGCCGCTCGGGGCGCGCGATCGCCAGGCCGAGGCCAAGACTCGACGCACAACCCATCGAACCAACCATGTAGATCTGGTTCGGCCGATCGTCCAGCGCGTAGAGCTCGCGACCGGTGTAACCGGTGGTGGCAACGACGATGTCGTCGGCCGTCACCGCTGACTGCACGGCGCGCAGTAGCTCGCTGCGCGTCGCGGCCGGCGGCACGCGCGGCGGATTGTCGAACCCGATCTCGTGGACGGCGGGCGACGTCTCCAGCGCATGCTTGGCGACGCTTCCCTTGCGCATGACGAACGCGAACGGGCGTCGTTCGGCATCGAGGTGCGCGACGGCGGCGTCCAGCGCGGACTCAACGTCGTCTTCGCATTCAGGGAACCACGCCCAGCGAACGCCCATCAGGTCGAGCATGTCGGTGGTGATGCGTCCCATCAGTTCGTGCTGCGGCTCGTCAGGCGCGCCGTCCGGTTCGCCGCGCAACGTGACGATGATCATGACGGGGATGCGAAAGGTTTCGGTCAGCGACGTCAGCGGGTTGACCGTATTCCCGAGACCAGAGTTTTGCAGCATGACGACGCCCCGGCTGCCGCCGAGTTCGGCGCCCGCCGCGATCGCGACGGCATCCCCCTCGTTGGCGGCGCCGACGTAGGTCAGGTCATCCGCGTCGATTACGTAGTTGATGAACGGCTTCAGGTAAGAACACGGCACCCCGGCGTACAGGTCGAAACCACGCTCGCGTGCGCGGCCGACGAACTGACCCGCCTCGATCACGCGAACGAACCGGCCGCCAGCACGTCGTCGAGCGTATCGACGTCAAGCCAGTGACCGGTCGTGTAGACCACGCGGACGCGGTGACCGCGACGCAACAGTTCGTTGAACAGATCGTGAATCTTGGCGTCACGGTTAGCGGGATCGGCCGCCATATCAGCCACGACTTCGCTCAGCGCGGGCAAAGCCTCGCCGGCAACCCGAGCGACGCCCATCCATTCGCCGTGAATTTCCGACTCGGCCAATGTCTCGCCCGCGCGCTCCAGCCAAATCTCCTGGTAGAACGCCTGGCGGGAATGTGGTTCGGTGCATCGCACGTAGTCCGCCGCGCGGTCCCGGTTGACCGATTCCTGCCAGTTGGTATCGACGGCGATCACGATGTCCGCGTCCGACTCGCCGAGGATATCGACGATATAGCGCTTGAAGATCACATCGCCGAAGGACACGAAGAGGTCTGCGCTGTCGTCACCCGCAGAATCCAGCGCGCATTGCAGCGACAACAACTCGCTCGTGTCCGCAAAATCGGGGTTGTCGGCATACTTCAACGCCGGCAGGTCGAACGCTTCGGGCTTGTAACCGCGCACGACCGTGATGTCCTTGATGCCTGCTGCGTTGTAGGCAGTGACGATGTGACCGAGCAGCGGCTGACCGCGCACCTCGACCATCGCCTTCGGCCGCGACGCCGTCAGGTCGCCCAGCGCGGCGCCGCGCGAGGCAGCCAGGACGATCGCCCGCGAGTTCTGATCGCGCTTCGGCAGATAGCGCGCTTCGGCATCCTGCAATTCGGACGCGCCCTGAAGCCGGAAGATCTCCTTGACCGGCGCCACGCTATCCTCGATCGAGAGCAGGCTCTCCTCCTGCATCAGTGTCGCGGCGGTCCGCTGCATCACCGGGATCGCCGCACGCAGCATGTGATTCGCCCAGATTGAGATCGAAAAGCCGGCCTCCCGCAGGACTTCGGTCGGGGTCGCATAGTACTTCGTCGGCACGATGACGACCGGCGAACGGCCGCCCCATTCCTTCTTGAATGCGAGAACCTCGGTCGGCGCGCTCAACGCGCTGTGAATCAGTATCCCGTCCGAACCCGCCTCGTGATAGGCCTCGGCCCGGCGCAACGCCTCACCCAACCCCCAGCCGGCGATGAAGGCTTCGACACGGGTGATGATCGCGAAGTCGTCATCCAGCTGCGCGTCCTTACCAGCCTTGATGCGGCTGCAGAACTCGTCGATCTTCGCGAGCTGCTGCCTGTCACCATCGATGAAGCTGTTGGTCTTCGGGTAGAGCTTGTCTTCGATACAAACGGCTGCGATGCCGCGCTGCTCGAGCTTGGCGACGAGTCGCCGCACGTTGTTGAAGTTGCCGTACCCGGTATCGCCGTCGAGCAGGATGGGGATGCTCGTCGCGTCCGCCATGAACTCGAGCATCTCGAGCACCTGCGTCCAGCTGGCCTCGTTGCTGTCGCGCACCCCGTACTGCGCGGACATGCACAGGCCGCCTGCCCACAGGCCCTTGAAGCCCGCTTCCTCCCCGATCTTCGCGCTGATGCCGTTATGGGCCTCGAGCAGAAATTCGAGCTTCTCACTTTCAAGGAGCCGCCGGAACTGGGTCGTTTTGCTGGCGGGCGTCGCGGGCTCGCTGCCCGCCGTTGTTTTTAGATTGACACGCATGCCGGAATTCTAAAGAAAATCGCCGGATGTTTTTCAGTCACCGTACTTCTTGGCCATTGCCAGCATCTCATCCGTGCCAATGATCGAGTTGACGGCCCTGAAATCGAACATCCGATCGAGAATCCCGGCGGTCGAGCCGTCCTGCTTCAGGGCCTCGAGGTACATGGCCGCGGCCCGTGTGTGGACCCGCAGCATGGCGCCCGGGAAGATCACGACGCGGAAACCGAACGCCCCCAGCTCGTCGACGCTGTGCAGCGGGGTCTTACCGCCCTCGACCATGTTGGCGAGCAGCGGCACTCGGACGCCGAGCGTCTCCCCGACGATTTTCAGCTGCGCATCGTCGAGCGGTGACTCGATGAAAACGACGTCTGCCCCGGCCTCGGCGTAAGCGGCGCCGCGATCCAGGGCTTCGTCGAGCCCATTGACCGCGATCGCATCGGTACGCGCGACGATGACGGTATCCGGGTCCAGCCGCGCGTCCTGCGCGGCCCGAATCTTGCCCAGCATTTCGGCGACCGATACGAGCGTCTTGCCCTCCAGGTGCCCACAGCGCTTCGGTAGCGTCTGGTCCTCGAGCTGGATGCCTGAAGCGCCCATCCGCTCGAACAGCCGGATCGTGCGCTGAGTATTCAGTGCATTGCCGAAACCCGTGTCTCCATCAACAATCAATGGAATATCAATACGTTCTCTAATATTGCTGATAACATTTGCAACTTCGGTCATCGTCGTCAGACCGATGTCCG
>CAZISL010000021.1:0-5244 GCA_964541975.1 uncultured Chromatiaceae bacterium
CCTGAACGCCGAAGACGTTCAATACATCAACGCGCATGGCACCTCGACGCCGCTCGGTGACGTCGCAGAGACGAAGGCGGTTCACACCGTATTCGGCGACCACGCAAACAATCTCACCGTCAGCTCGACGAAATCGACGACCGGTCATCTGCTCGGTGCAGCGGGTGCCATCGAAGCCGTCTTCAGCGTCATGGCCATCGTCGACCAGGTTGCGCCGCCGACGATCAACCTGGAGAACCCAAGTTCGGATTGCGACCTCGACTACGTACCGAATGAGGCGCGTAACATGCCGATCGATGCCGTCGTTTCGAACTCGTTCGGGTTCGGCGGGACCAACGGCAGCGTGATATTCAAGAAGACCTGACTGCGACGCGCACCGCAATGAGCCCCGACTGATGCCGAGCGACGGTCCGGGATCCATCGAAACCATTCCTTTCGCAGCGGACCTGCTGGGTCTGCACGCACTCGATTCGCGTCGCTACCCGGCGCTGGTCGAGAGTGCAGCCGATGAGTCAACGCTCGGCCGCTACGACATACTTTTCGCGTTTCCCGAGGAATCCCTGTTCCTGACGTCCGACGGACAGGTGCTCGGGCGTCCCGATCAACATGGGGGGCGTTTTCTCGATACTTTCGACACCTGGTGGGCCGAGGACAGGACGCCTCCTATAGGGGGGTACGGATCGCCGTTTACCGGCGGGTGGTTCGTCCTGCTGGGTTACGAACTGGCCAACGAGATCGAGCCGCGACTCGCATTGCGACCAGACCCACGTCAGCCGGTCGCCGTCGCGCTGAGGATCCCGGTGGCAGTCATCCGGGACCGGAACAGCGAGACCGCGTGGATCGTCGCCGAGGCCGGTCACCAGGAACGGATTGACGCCGTGCGGGCTGACCTGGAGCGCCTGACACCGCAATCCGCGCCGCGAACCGACCCGATCGTCGACGAAATTCATGAAGACGACGCGGAAGATTTCCTGGAGGCCGTGGTCAAGGTGCAGGCCTGCATAGCGGCCGGAGATATCTACCAGGCCAACCTGTCGCGCCAATGGACCGCCAGGTTGCTCGACTCGGCAAGACCGACGGATATCTACCGACGACTGCGGGAAACGAACCCGGCACCGTTCGCCGGCATCGTTGACCTGCCGGGTCTGACCGTTATCAGTTCGTCGCCCGAGCGATTGCTGCGGACCGATGGACGTGTCGTCGAGACACGCCCGATCGCAGGAACGCGGCCGCGCGATCCCAGCGATGACGATTCCGATCGACGCGAGGAGTTGCAGAGCAATCCCAAAGAGCGCGCGGAACACGTCATGTTGATCGACCTCGAACGTAACGATCTGGGCCGTATCTGCAAGCCCGGCACCGTGCACGTTGACGAGTTCATGGTGGTCGAGACCTATGCACACGTGCATCACATCGTCTCCAACGTGCGAGGAGAGTTGCGCGAGGATACGACGCCGGGCAGCATCATTCGTGCGGTGTTCCCGGGCGGGAGCATCACCGGCTGTCCGAAGGTACGCTGCATGGAAATCATCGACGCACTCGAAAATCGCCCACGCGGCGTTTATACGGGCGCCATGGGCTATATCAATACGGATGGCAGCGCCGACCTCAATATACTGATTCGGAGCATCGCCGTGATGGGTCGCGATGTTTCGGTCGCCACCGGCAGCGGCATTGTGGCCGACTCTGATCCCCAGCTGGAACTCGAGGAAACACGCGCGAAAGCTCGCGGACTGCTGATGGCGCTGGACATTGGTCATGGACGGGGGTGATTGACGGATGACGCGCTGGCTCGTGAATGGGGTTCCGACGGATTCGATGCCTGTCTCGGATCGCGGCTTGCACTATGCCGACGGTCTGTTTGAGACCATCGCCATTCGTGATTCGCAGCCGCGATTCCTGGCGGCCCACCTTGACCGGCTGGCGCGAGGCCTGCGGCGTCTCGGGTTCGCACCGGAAACCATCGAGCCCGCGGAGCGGGAGCTGCTGGACGCGTGTAGCGGAGCGGGGGACGCGGTCGCCAAGCTCATCGTCACGCGCGGTGCGGGGCGTCGCGGTTATCGTCCACCCCAAACGGCGAGGCCTAATCGCATACTCGGCATCAGTGAGTCGATACCGTCACGGCGGGAATGGTATGAATCAGGAATCGTGACCCGCATCTGCTCGACGCCCGCAGCGCTGAGTCCGGCGACCGCCGGATTGAAAACCCTGGCGCGGGTCGAGCAGGTGCTCGCACGTGCCGAATGGGACGATCCCGACATCGCCGAGGGGCTCATGCTCGATCCGTTCGGTCACATCGTCAGCGGCACGATGACCAATTTCTTTTGCTTCCGGAAAGGACGCCTGTTGACGCCCGACCTGGCTGAGGCGGGCATCGAGGGCATCATGCGCGGCGTCGTGCTCGAGCAGGCAAAGCAAGCGGGCATCGACATCGTGGAGACGCGAATCGAACTCGTCGAACTGTTTACGGACGATGAGCTGTTCGTCACGAACAGCCAGATCGGGCTATGGCCCATTCGATGTTTAGGCGATCAACCCTATTCGCCCGGCGAGCTGACGCGATTGCTGATGCAGCGACTCGCCGCCGTCGGTGTGAAAGAATGCGCCGTATGATTCGACACCTGTCGATTGCCGGTATTCTGCTCGCAGCAGCCGCGGCCAGCGGGTTCTGGTGGTTCAACGCGTCCCTGGACGCGTCACTCGATCTCCCGGAATCCGGTTACACGCTCGACGTCAGACGCGGGAGCTCCCTGACCTCCATCGCAGCTGAGCTTTCTACCGCGGGTATGTTGACGCACCCCCGCGTGCTGTCATGGTACGGGCGGCTGACGGGGGAGGCCGGACGCGTGCAGGCAGGGGAGTATCGACTGGAACCGGGCGTCACGGCCAGGTCGCTGCTGCAACAACTCATATCGGGCCAGGTCATTCTGCACGCGTTGACGATACTGGAAGGCTGGACGGTCCGCGAACTAATCGTTGCGCTGGCGGGAAACCCGGCGATCGAGCCAACCCTGAGCGCCGCATCGCCGGAGGAACTCGCGCAGGCACTCGGTCTCGAGATGGCCCATGCGGAAGGCTGGTTCTTCCCGGATACCTACCGGTTTCCCCGCGGCACCACAGACAAGGAGGTTCTGATGGTGGCCCACGATCTGATGCGCGAGAAGCTGGCGGAGTCCTGGGCCATGCGAGCGCCCGGCACGAATCTCAAGAATCCCTATGAAGCGTTGATCCTGGCTTCCATCGTCGAGCGCGAGAGTGCGCTCGCCAGTGAGCGGCCGCAGGTCGCCGGCGTGTTCACCCGGCGCCTCGAGCTCGGCATGCGTCTGCAGACCGACCCGACCGTCATTTACGGACTCGGTAGCGACTTCGACGGCAACCTGACCCGACGCCACCTGAAGACGGATTCGCCTTACAATACTTACACGAGAAAGGGCCTGCCGCCTACGCCGATTGCACTGCCGGGCGAAGGCGCCCTGTATGCGGCGGTAAACCCGGACGACGGTAGCACGCTGTACTTCGTTGCGACGGGACGCGACGACGGCAGCCATGTATTCACGGAGACCCTCGAAGAGCACAACGCGGCGGTCGCCCGATACCTGGCAGAGTTGCGGCGCCGGAAGAAGAACTGAGGAGCATCGGGAGTCGCATGACCGGCAAGTTCATCACGCTCGAAGGCATCGAAGGCGTCGGCAAGTCGACGAACCTGGAGTTCGTGGCGGGCTATTTGTCCGATCGTGGTCAACGCGTCCTGACGACCCGTGAACCGGGCGGGACGCCGATCGGTGAACGCCTGCGGGGTTTGCTGCTCGACTCGGAACGGGGATCAATTCCGGACACCTGCGAGCTGCTGATGATGTTCGCGGCACGCGCCGCCCACATCGAAAAAGTCATTCGGCCGGCGCTGGAACAGGGCATATGGGTGGTCTGCGATCGATTCACCGATGCGAGCTATGCGTATCAGGGAGGCGGGCGCGGTATCGACGACGAACCCATCGACCTGCTGAAGTCGCTGGTGCAGGGCGGCTTTGCTCCGAACCTGACGATCCTGCTGGATGCCACGATCGAGGTCAGTGAGGCGCGGCGAGTGGAACGGGGTCATCGCGATCGTTTCGAGTCCGAGGAAATCGAGTTCTTCCAGCGAGTCAGGTCGAAGTACCTCGAGATCGCGAAGCGGGAACCCGAACGGGTTGTGATTATCGATGCGAGTAGAAACCTCGAACAGGTGCAGGGCGCCCTGCGTTCGGTGCTCGAAATTATCCTCGATAATTGATTAATAAAATGCTTTATATATATGTTTTTAATATAAATGTTTCCTCGTTGGCTTACTGAAGAACGGGACAGGCTGTGCGATCTGATCAGCCGTGACCAGGTGCCGCACGCGCTGCTGATTCACGGCCCGGCCGGTTCCGGGCGTCGCTTGCTGGCCCTGACGATCGCCGCTCGTTTGCTCGGCTTCGAACTCGACAGCGATGCCCCCGGCGTTATACCAGGCGTTCTCGTGGACGAAGACAGCGCCCCACGTCATCCGGATTTCTCGCTCGTGCAGCCGCCTCCCGACAAGCGAGTCATCCCGATCGACCGGATTCGGGAACTCATCGCTTTCCTGAACCTGACCAGTCACCAGAGCGGCTACAAGGCCGTAATGCTGAACCCGGCGCATGCAATGAATCATCATTCCGCCAACAGCCTTCTGAAGACTCTGGAGGAACCGCCGGGCAGCAGCTCAATCATGCTGGTGACGGATTCACTGTCACGCCTGATGCCCACGATCGTCAGCCGGTGCCATCGCGTGCGGGTCGCATTGCCGAACGAAACTGACGCGCTAGAATGGCTGGACACACGCGGTGAATCCGGCGACTGGCGGACAATTCTGTCCCTGGCGGACGGTGCGCCGATCAGGGCGCTCGAGTACCGGCAATCCGATGTCCCCGCGCAGGTCGCCGAGTTCGAACGCGATATCGAAGCTTTGGAACGCCGCCGCGCGACACCCGTGTCGGTTGCGATGCGTTGGTCGAAAGCAGACCCTGATCTTTGTCTTACGTGGTTATATGCACGCATCAGCGACGAGGTGCGGAATGCGCCGCAAGTTTCAGCAGCCGTTTCCGGATCGAATCAGCTCGTCAATGACTTGCAAATCGGCGCGGAAAACCTAAACATTGAGCGCGAATTCGCAGATCTGCGGCATATCGGAGAACTGCGACGTCTGCATGGCAGCGGACTGAATTTCGATCTGCAATTGTCTGG
>CAZISL010000022.1:0-5528 GCA_964541975.1 uncultured Chromatiaceae bacterium
CGGCTCACCAGCCGGCGTCGGCATGATGCGCGCCGACCTGGAACGCAACTTTCGCGGTCTGCTCGACAGCACGTTCGAACGCATGGAACTGGTCACGCGCGAAGAGTTCGACGTGCAGCGCAAGGTGCTCGAGCGAACCCGTGCGAAGCTGACGGCGCTCGAGGCACAGGTCGCAGCAATGGAGAACGAGTCCGGCCACGGAGGCTGAGACGCGGCCGATCCGGTCGCCCCGGGTCGTACCGATTGGCCCGATCAGTCTTTCGAGGAGCTCGGCAGGCATACGGACATGCCCTTGGCCACGGTCTACACGCGCGCGCAAATAGGTCTCGACGCACCCCAGGTCATCTGCGAGGTGCACCTGTCGGGTGGATTACCGGGACTGTCGATCGTCGGCCTGGTGGGAACCGCGATCAAGGAAAGCCGCGAGCGGGTTCGAGCCGCGATCAAGCAGTCCGGCTTTCGCATCCCGGAAGGCAAAATCACGGTGAACCTCGCGCCGGCGGACCTGCCAAAGGGAGGCAGCCGGTTCGACCTGGCCATAGCGGTCGGCATCCTGGCGGCGTCGGAACAGGTATCGACGAAGCATCTCGGCACGACGGAATTCTACGGCGAGCTGGCTTTCTCAGGCGTCATACGACCGGTTCGCGGATTACTGCCTGCGCTGCTGCAGGCGCACGCAGAGCGGCGACGCTGCATCGTTCCCGCCGGCTGCGCGCGCGAAGTCAGCCTGCTGCAGGAAGTGGATTCGCGGCTGGCTGATCACCTGATTTCGGTCGTGCGACACCTGTCCGACCGCGAAGAACTTCCGCCCATCGAACCGTCCGAAGAACGCGCAGAAGATCCGCCACTGCTGAACGCCCTCGATCTCGCGGACGTGCGCGGCCAGGCGCAGGGCCGCCGGGCGCTGGAAGTCGCGGCGGCGGGTCGCCATAACTTGCTGATGTCCGGTCCACCGGGAACCGGCAAGACCATGCTCGCGCAACGCCTGCCCGGCCTGCTGCCGGAACTGACAAACGAACAGATCGTCGAGAATATGCTGCTGACATCGATGACGGGCGTCGAGGTTAAACGTTCGGGCCGGCGACCTTTCCGCGCGCCGCATCACACTTCTTCCGCGGCTGCGCTCGTCGGCGGTGGACAAAGCCCCCGACCCGGCGAGATTTCGCTGGCCAATCACGGGGTGCTGTTTCTGGACGAATTGCCGGAATTCCCCCGCAATGTCCTGGAGGCCTTACGCGAACCGCTGGAGAGCGGCACGATCAGCGTCGCGCGCGCCGAACGATCGATCAGTTTTCCCGCACGCTTTCAGTTCGTCGCGGCGATGAATCCTTGTCCGTGCGGATTCGCCGGCGATACGACACGCGAGTGTCGCTGCTCAGCCGACCAGGTCCGGCGTTACCAACAGAAGATTTCCGGCCCGCTGCTCGACCGGCTGCAACTCCGGTCGAGGATCGGTCGGTGCCCACCACAAATCCTGGACCGGTCGACCACAGGAGAAGAGTCGACCGCGACCGTGCGCGAACGCGTGCTTGCAGCAAACGCGCGGCAAAGCCGACGAGCAAGCGTTCCGAATGCCCGGCTTAGCGCCGCTGACGTCGGACGGTGGTGTATGCCCGACCGAGAAGGTGCACGGCTCCTCGAACGCGCTGCGACGCGCTTCACGATGTCGATGCGGGCATGCGATGACACGCTACGGGTCGCCCGGACGATCGCGGACCTGGCCGCTGAGGAAAACGTTCGCAAGGACCACGTCGCCGAAGCACTGGCGCTACGCGGCGTGAATCAACGCGGTCCGGCAGATTGGTGAGATCGGTTCGGCGCCGATCCCGCGATAGCGATTCCGGCTAGCTTGATTCCTCGACCATGTAGGTCATGGCCGTGAGGATCTCCTCGTCCGACAGATCCATGCGGCCGCCCTTCGGCGGCATGTAGCCGGCGGAACCGGTGTAGCCTTCTATGACATGCGTGGACAGGACATCGGTTCCCTGCGCGATCCGGCTCGTCCACGCCGCCGCATCACCGACAACTGGCGCGCCGCCGACACCTGCGCCATGACACGCGAGGCAAGCCTGGTTATATACCTGCGGGCCCGACATGACTTCGGCGACCGGCTCCGCGGTCGCGACTTCCCCTGCATCCTCGATCTCATCGCCATCGAGCGCGACGGCCGCGATCGGCAGGATATTCGAGGCTACCTGATCCTGGTATGGCTCATCCTGGAGTACATACACCTCCTGAGTCTTGCCGGCGATGTAGTTCGACAGGATGAACAGACCGAACGTGACACCGATCAGACCGCCTATAACGACCATGAACAGGTCGAAAAAATGCTTATCGGTGGCATGAGGTTGGCTTTCCATTTTTTGCTCTCTTTGGGTGCACCGCTGCTCGCAGGGGTTGCAAGTATAGATTCTATGCCCGCGGCCTTAAAGGGCTCACGCGGATGCTACCGCACGGTTAGCCGCCGTGGGGATGCGAAATCCCAGATTCCGGCAAGCTCTCGCAACGCTTCGAGCGCGTCGACCTGCACATTGTTCCGCTCCTGCCGACTGATCAGGCGACGCTCCTCGAGTTGCCGGAAACTGCGACTGACGGTTTCTTTCTTCAGTCCCAGGAAATCGGCGATGTCCTCGCGGCTCATCGGCAGGCTGACGATATTCAGAGCGGGATCGGCGTCATCGGAAAGTCCGGCGCTGATCGCCTGCCAGTGCCTCATGTACAACAGAAACACGGCCAGCCGTTCGACGGCCGTGCGTTGACCCAGGCTGTAGACGAGGTCGTAGGCGTCTTCAAGGACGCGAAACAACATGTTGATGAAAGTGCGCTCGGCCTCGGGATCGCTGGCGAGGCGCTCGGCCAGCACGCGTCGGGAACACGACGCGACGCGGCTCGGCGTCACGGCCTCGATGGTGAAGAAGTAGTGGTCCGTGGCGGTCAGGCCCACGAAGTTGTCACGCACCAGAAAACTCAACACCTGCCGACGGCCGTCGCCGCCCGTGCGGCTGACCATCAGCATGCCGGACTCGATGTTGTAGACGTGATCGGCGGGAGCGCCGGCATTCAGAAGCACCTCTCCCGCATCGAGTTGCTGCGACGGCGCGCCATCGAACACCTCGAGGAATACGTTGTGGGACGATCCTGTTTCGCTCATGCCGCAAGGATGTACGCAGTTGCCGCTTCCCGCAACCGCGGGCATGGTTGGACGGTCTACCGATTGAGGTCTAGAATGCGCGACCCGGATCCGCCCGGACGGATTCAGCTAGAAATGTCAGCGCCCGTAGCTCAGCTGGATAGAGCGTTCGCCTCCGGAGCGAAAGGTCAGGGGTTCGACTCGGGTCCGGCAGACGGAGCGCGCAGCGCTACGACTGACGGGGAGAGGACGTCGCGCGCAGCGCGACGCCCCGCAGGGGTGAGCTCGCGAAGCGAGCGAATCAATCCCCTTGGACGGTAATCGATAGGCAATGGACCGCTATCGACAAACGATTGAAAAAATGAAGTATGCGCCCGTAGCTCAGCTGGATAGAGCGTTCGCCTCCGGAGCGAAAGGTCAGGGGTTCGAATCCCTTCGGGCGCGCCATAAACATCGAGGGCGCCTAACTTAGGCGCCCTCGTTCTTTCACAGATTTGAAACGATCGACCGCAGGTTTAAAACGATCCCCGATCGATCAGCCCTTCTTCCGCCGCCCCTTGGCCAATAACAGCGCCCGCCGACTCACCGGGGTATTCATGCGCGGGGCGCGGCGGCGATCGTCCCCATATGGCCGGTCAGCCTGGGCGACGATCGAGAAGATGTACGGATCCCATCCGGCTGTCGATGAATCGTCATCGTTGCTTTCCGGGAACAGCGGCACGACATTTGAACGAGAATCGTTATCCATGTTGAAGTTTCGTTATTGTTAGAAGGCGGAAACTATAGCGATACGGCGAGGGCGATGGCCGGGGTGTTTACATAAACTGTTCCGACCCGCCAAAATCGTGACCTGCGGCTTCTAACCGCGGCCACAGGGCGATCAGCGCCCGATACCTGACGACTATTCGGCGAGAACAACCACCATGACGATTCCGATCACCCACTATTCCGACGCCCTGTGCATCTGGGCTTACATCTCCCAGGCACGGGTCGCGGAGTTGCGCGCGAACTTCGCCGACGACGTTACTTTCGACTACCGCTATTTCAATGTCTTCGGCGACGTTCCAACGAAGATGGCAACGCAGTGGCAGGAGAAAGGCGGCCTCGACGGTTACGCGAAGCATGTCCACGAGGTCGCTGCGAGGTTCGAACACGTTCGCATTCACGACGACCTGTGGACTCGCGACGCGCCGAATTCATCGATGCCGGCACACCTGGTCCTGTGCGGGGCCCGGGCCACAACCACCGATCGCTCGCAGCTATTGTCCCTTGATCACGAAGTCAGGCGATCGTTCTTCGAGGATGCAGCCGACATCTCGCGAACGGATATCCTGCTCGAGATCTGTGCAGTGCACGGTTTCGATCGTGCCGCAATTAAAAATGCGCTGGACGATGGCCGCGCGCATGCGGCGCTCGCAACCGACATGAAACAGGCGCAGGAGCTCGGCGTTCGCTCCAGCCCTACACTGACGTTCAACGAGGGCCGGCAGACGCTGGCCGGCAACGTCGGCTACCGGGTCATCGAGGCGAACATCCGTGAGCTGATACGAGACCCGCAGGATCAGCAGTCCTGGTGCTGACGCGAACCGGTCGACCGGCGGTTAGCGGTCGCGAAATCCTGTCCGGCACATCATCGAGGACCCGCGAACTTGCTCCGGAACGTTAAATGCTGGAAACTCCCCAACTTACTCATTGGGATGGAGTCCCTTGAAACTCAAGGATTTCTATACGCGGTTGGGAGAACGGCTGCTCGGCACGTCGCCGCCGGACCTGTACGAACTCCAGCGGGAACTCCAGCATCTCCCGGGCTTCCCGCACGGGCGGCCGGGCCCCGGTGGCGGCGCCGACGCCACGCCAGAAGCCGTCACGATGATCCTCGTCGCGACGCTCGCCGGCGGTCCGCGGCGTCAGACGCAGCGGACCACGTCCGCGACCCTGGAACTTCCGACCTGCAGGGATGAGGCCGCGCCGCGCCCGGCTGCCTGCGGCCTGACTTCGGCGAAAATATTCGGCTATGCGATGCTGGAAATCCTGCGCGACGCAGAGGTCGCCGCGCGGGTGCGGCAGGTCATTGTCTGCCGCGACTGGGGCGAGGCGGCGATCGCCTGGGAGGCGGATGACGGCATCCGCGAATCGAGATTCATGGATGCCGGGGGCAGGCGGCGCAGCGAGGCTGCCGAGCGCGACGGGACGCTGTTCGGTCTGGCGCGGATCGGCGGCGCGGCGCTGCTCGAGATCGCACGCGAACTGCAGGCCACGCGCGACTGACGAACTGCCGCTTAGTTCTTGCCGTAATCCTCGTCGAGTGCGAGGCGTACGCGACGCCCCCACGAATCGAACAATTTCTTCAGGTTCTTCTCGCGGGTGAAGTCGGTATTCTCGTTATAGTCGGATCCGA
>CAZISL010000023.1:0-16592 GCA_964541975.1 uncultured Chromatiaceae bacterium
CCAGTGTTCGCGCAGTTTCATGCCGAGCTCGAACAGGTAGTCGGACTTGTTGCTGTCCGATCCCTGTCCACCCGGCAGGGTGACCTCGCGGTCGCTGAAGTACAGGATGTCGCCGATCGTGGCGCGCAGGAACTCGCCGCCATCCGCCGCGTCGATCAGTCGCGTCGTTACGCCGATGCTCAGCTGGTTCGTGTCGCCGAGCCGGTCATAGCCGACGAAACGATTGCGGCGGAACAGCTGGACGACGTTGAGGTCCGGCACGATCGTGTCGAACACCGGCAGGTCGTTCTGGTCGCGAAATGGAATGAAGGTGTACTGGATGCGCGGCTCCAGCGTCTGCAACCAGCCGCGCTTCGGCGTCAGTCGCTCCAGCGTCGTCGCGACGTCGACACTGAAGATCGGCGCATTCCGGCTCGGCGTTTCGTCCTCCCCCGGCAGCGTGTCCTGCAAGTTGTAAGCGGTGTACTCGTAGGCGATCGTCGGCTCGATCGACATGACCGTCAGGTCCAGCGGCAGCGAGATTTCCGGCATGATGTGGCCGCGCACGCCGGTGACCCCGATGTCGCGCGTGAAGTAAGCGAGCTCGCCGTCGAGCGCGTATTGCAGGCCGAGCCATCCATTGGGCGTGAAGCCTCGAATCGCGAGCTTCGGCGCTGTCTGGTAGGGGTCGTCGATCGGGGCGATCGTGTCGTCGATCGTCTGGTAGTTCTCGAACCGCAGCAGTCCCTGCCAGGCGTTTTTAAAAAATTCCAGGTCGGCACGTCGTAGCAGGTGCGTCTGACTGGTCGCCGCGAGTCCGGATGACAGGTCTTCGAAGTAGTTCGAGTCCGAAACCTGCGTCGCATGAACGAGGCCACGCCAGGAATCCGTGAAGTTCGAGACATGCCGAATGGCGGCGAGCGCGCGGTGTTCGCCGGTGATGTCATCGTCGGGCAGGTATTCGGCCGTCAGGACGCCGCTGTGCTTCTGCGTCAGGTAGCGAAACTCGCCGCCCAGCTGCACGCCGCGCTTGGTCATCAGGCGCGGCGTCAGCGTTGCGTCGAACTGCGGTGCGATATTCCAGTAGTACGGCACCTCGATGTCGATACCGCGCGTGCTGTTGGTGCCGAAGTCGGGGATCAGCCATCCCGATTTGCGCTCGTTCGACGCCGGGTACGACAAATACGGAAACCACAGGATCGGAACGCGTTTGAACGTGAGCTTGGCGTTGCGCGCCGTGCCGACGCCTGTTTCCTGGTCGATGGTGATCTTGCTGGCGCTCAGGATCCAGTCGTTCTTGCCCTCCGGGCACGACGTATAGGTGACGCCCTCCAGCAACAGCTTGCCTTCCTGCTCGACCTTGATGAAGTCGCCCGAGCCGCGCGCCGGTACCGACCAGAGCGTGAAGTCGGCGTCGTCGAACGTGACTTCCGACTGGTTGTGATCGTATTTCGCGCCGCTGGCGCGCACCTGCGTGGTGGCGTCGCGAAACTCGACCGCGCCATCGACGGAGAAGATGTTGGCTTCGCGGTCGAAGCTCGCGCCGTCGGCCGACAGCATCTTGTCCCCGCTGATCAGCGTGATGTTATCGCTGAAGTTCGCATCGCCGCCGATGGTGTATTCGACGCGCCCGCCGCGAATCTCGATCTCGCCCTCTGGTACTGCGTCGACCGGTGGTGGCGGTGCGGTCACGACGCAACTCGCCCAACCGGACTGCGCTCCGGGCTTCGGTGCCCAGCCATTCGGGCTGAAAACATTCGGGTCGTTCGGCGGTGAGGATTCGACGAACTCGTCCGCCGGTGACGTCGATGCCGATCCCTGACCCCATGCGGTCGGCAGGCAGAACAACAGGGCCAGGAGAAATAGGCGCAACAATGTTTCAAATCACGCGGACGGTTAAAACGCGCCGATTATATCGGAGGCACTGGCGCGTCGTTCGGCAAATTCGACCACGCGTAACTTGCGGATCAATCGCTTCATTGCGAAAGTTCATTACACTTGCCCCATGAAAGCCATGATTCTAGCGGCCGGTCGCGGCGAACGAATGCGACCGCTGACCGACTCGACGCCCAAGCCGCTGCTCGAGGTCGGCGGGCGCGCCCTGATCGAACACCATATCGACGCGCTGGCGGCCGCCGGCGTCGAAAAGATCGTCATCAACCTGTCCTGGCACGGCGAGCAAATCATAGATTTTCTCGGTGACGGCTCTAAATATGGTTCAAAAATATCATATAGCGATGAGGGGCCGGTCGCGCTGGAGACCGGCGGTGGCATTCACCGCGCGCTACCCATGTTAGGCGACGAACCTTTCTGGCTCGTGAACGGCGACGTTTATTGCGGTTTTTCCTACCCGGAGCGGACCCTGGCACCAGCAGCGCTCGGTCACCTGTTGCTGGTGCGGAACCCTGATCACAACACGCGGGGAGACTTCGCGCTCGATAACGGCATCGTGTTGCCCAAGGGTGATCCGCTGTGGACTTACTCCGGGATCTCGTTGCTGCGCCCGCAAATGTTTGCGTCATGCGCACCTGGCAAGTTTCCGCTCGCGCCGTTGTTGATCGACGCGATGGATCATCGTCGAATCAGTGGCGAAGTCTATCGAGGTCGATGGGTGGACGTTGGAACGCCGGAGCGTCTAAGACTGCTGGATGCGGAACTGACGAAGGGCGCATGATATGTCTCGGCGTGACGAAACCGATCTAGCCCGTTTAGTCATTTCCGGGCACGTGGTCAAAGAATTCGACCAGGCCGGTTTCGAGAGAATACTCGGCGCCGACGATCTCCAATCCGTCGGTTTCCAATAGCCGCTCGAGAATCTCCGAGCCGTGCCGCAGGTGATCCACCGACGCGCGGATATTCGCCCGCACTGCACGACGCATCAGCGATTCGCGATCGTCGAGCGCTTCGCTCGTCGTCAGCTCCTCGACCGCGGGCCTGATTCGGTCGACGATCGAACGCAGATTCGGGGAGCGTTGTTTGGTGTTCCGCGCCAGTTCATCCAGAGTGGCCGTCGCCGCGCCGCAGTTCGAATGACCCAGCACCACGACCAGCCGGGCGCCGGTTTGCGCCGCCGCATATTCGACGCTGCCGATCTGCGACGGCGCGACGATATTCCCGGCGACGCGGATGACGAACAGGTCGCCGATCCCCTGGTCAAACACCATCTCGGCCGGCACGCGTGCATCGGAGCAGCCCAGGATGATGGCGATCGGTTGCTGCCGTTCAGCCACGGCGTCGCGTTTCGACTGGTTGGTGATCGCGCTTGGGCTGCGGCTGTCGCAAGCGAACCGACGGTTGCCCTCCTTCAGGCGCACGAGTGCTTCGAGTGCTGAAATCATCGGGGTAGGCTCTCTTCTATCGCGGAACTGGGGATCGGCAGTCTTGCATACAAAAAATAGCACACCGCCGGTGCGCCAGTAACGCGATGGGAAAACGCCGTCGGTAGTGGTATTCCGCAGCATGAGTGACAGGTCGGGCCTGTACAATGGCAGCGGGTAAACGACCCATAACGACCAAGAAAGTCGCGACGAACCGGCCATGACGCAAAACCTTATCAGTTACAGCCAGATCCTCGAAATCGTCGGTGACATCGTCCGGGTGCGGGTGCCCGCCACCAATTCGGGCGCGTTGGTGCGACTCGGCGACCTCGCGCTCGTGGCGAACCCGGGTGAGCCGGATTCGCTGGCGCAGGTCATCGAACTCGTGCGCGACGTCGTTACCCTGCAGGTTCTGGCCGGCACGCGGGGCCTGTCGACCGACGCCACCGTTCGATTCCTCGGCCATCCGATGCGCGTCCGCTACTCGCCGAACATTCTCGGTCGGGTATTCCGCGGCACCGGCGAACCGATCGACGGCGGACCGGACCTGTCCCAGGATCCGACTGTCACCGTCGGCGGCCCCTCCGTGAACCCGGTGCGCCGGGTTCTGGCATCGAAAATGATCCGCACCGACGTGCCGATGATCGACCTGTTCAATTGCCTGGTCGAGAGTCAGAAGATTCCGGTGTTCTCCGTTGCGGGCGAACCCTACAACGAATTCCTGGCACGGATCGGTACCCAGGCCGACGCCGACATCGTCGTGTTCGGCGGCATGGGCCTCGTATTCGACGACTATCATTTCTTCCGCAAGACCTTCGAGGAAGCCGGCGTATTTTCGCGCACGGTCATGTACGTCAACCAGGCCTCCGATCCGGTCGTCGAGCGCCTGCTGTTGCCGGACCTGGCGCTGGCCGTCGCGGAACGTTTCGCCGTCGAGGAGAGCAAGCGGGTGCTCGTATTATTGACGGATATGACGGCCTTCGCCGACGCGCTCAAGGAAATTGGCATCGCGATGGAGCGCGTGCCGTCCAACCGTGGCTACGGCGGCGACCTGTATTCGCAGCTCGCGCGACGTTACGAGCGCGCCTGCGACTTCCGCGGTGCCGGTTCGGTCAGCATCCTGTCCGTGACGACGATGCCCGGCGACGACGTGACCCACCCGGTGCCGGATAACACCGGTTACATCACCGAGGGACAGTTCTACCTGCACGACGGCATGATCGACCCATTCGGTTCGCTATCGCGCCTGAAACAGCACGTCATCGGCAAGGAAACTCGCGAAGATCATTCGCAGCTGATGAATACGATGGTACGGCTCTATGCCGAAGCGATGGATGCGGAGCAGAAACAGGCGATGGCATTCGAGCTGTCGGACTACGACCTCAAGCTGCTCGACTACGCGAAGCTGTTCCGCACGCGCTTCATGAGCGTCAGCGTGAGCCTCGAACTCGAGCTGGCTATGGACCTCGGCTGGGAGACGCTGGCCGAATGCTTCTCGCCCGAAGAGTTGTTCATGCAGCAGGCGCTGATCGACAAGTACTTCATGCCTCGATACCAACAGGAGCGTCCGAGCGACGCGAACGAAGATGGCCCGACTGCCGCTGAATCAGACCTCGTTGCATAGCCAGTCGAAGCGGCTTGCGGCATACGTGAAATTCCTGCCTTCGGTGGATCTGAAGCGCCGGCAGCTAATCGCCGAGCGCAACAAGGCCATCCGCACGCTGGACGAGCGCCGCGGTCAGCTCGAGACGGTAATGGAACGCGTCGCCAAGGAATTGCCGATGCTGACCGGCGGCCCGGAAGACCTGAACAGCCTGATAAAGGTGTCCGGATCCGAAGTGATCGAGGAAAACCTGATGGGTGTCAGGCTCCCGGTCCTGAAGGACGTGCGCTTCGACCGGCGGCCCTATGCGCTGTTGGCGCGGCCACACTGGATCGATCGTCTCGTCGATTTCCTGGTCGATGCCATGGAACTCGAATTGCAGTGTCAGATAGACGCGGAGCGGCTGCGTATCCTTGAAGAGGCCGTGCGCAAGAGCACGCAGCGATTCAACCTGTTCGACAAAGTCCTGATACCGCGCACGCGCGCGAATATCCGCCAGATCCAGTTGTTCCTGTCCGATCAGTCTACCGCCGCCGTCGTGCGAGCAAAGATTGCCAAGTCTCGAGCTGCGGGGGACGCTACCTGATGGCCGTACTACCGCTGCGCAGAGTCAACGTGATCGGCCCGCTGTCGGCCAAACGCGATGCCCTGAACGAGTTGCAGGCGCTGGGCTGCGTCCACCTGATTTCGGCGGCGCACGCGGGCCAGCAGGAACGTCGCATCACGGATGAGGGCACGGATGCGCGCGAGGCCCTGCGCTTCCTCGAGGATTGTCCGACACGGCGCCACCAGGCCTGGAAGACCGTGTCCTTCGATATGGGCACCGTGGTCGCCCGGACGCTGGAGGTCAAGCGCGTGTTGCGCCGACTGGAAGACCGTCGCGAGTTCCTGATTCATCGGATCGGATTCCTGTTGAAGTGGGGTAATTTCCAGTTGCCGCCCGGCGACGATATCGCCGGCTATCGACTGTGGTTTTATGACGTGCCGGTCTACAAGATGGCTGACGTCCGCAACTCGGGCTTGATCTGGGAAGAGGTCAACCGCGGTGATCGGCATGCCTATGTCATTGTCGTCAGTGAGGACGAGCCCGACGTCACGGCGATGCCGGTGCCGAGAACCTTCACCGGCAGCGTGCCGCTGCACGCGTTAATGGACGAAGTTCACGAACTCGAACTCCGGCTCGAAGACCTGCACGCCGAACGCGCGTCGCTGACGCGCTGGACCGATCGCCTGCGCGAGAATCTCGATGTGGCCGTCGACCGGGCGGAGCTGACGAGGGCGGTCGACCAGACCTGGAGCGAGCACGACCTGTTCATCATTCGGGGTTGGGCGCCGGCGACTTCGATCGAGCAGATTCGCCGGTTTACGGATAAGGCCGGGCTCGTATTGCTCGAGCGGGCTCCCACGCCGCGTGAGGCACCGCCGACGCTGCTGGAGAACGCCGACCGGCTCGCCGGAGGCGAGGAAATCGTATCTTTCTGGCAGCTGCCGGGTTATCACGATTTCGATCCGTCGTCCGTGGTCGCAACCTCGTTCGCACTGTTCTTCGCGATGATCATGTCGGATGCCGGTTACGCGATGGTGCTCGCCATGTTGCTGGCCGTGTTCTGGCGAAGACTCGGCGGCTCGCGCGTCGGCGAACGTATCCAGAGCCTCGGGCTGCTGATCGTCGGCATGGCTATCGTGTACGGTGTCCTCGTCGGCAGCTATTTCGGTTTCACACCGCAACCCGGATCACTGATCGGCAAGTTGCGGGTGCTCGACGTACAGGACTACCCGCAGATGATGCGGCTGGCAATTTTCGTCGGCGCCACGCACCTCGCACTCGGCAATGCGCTGGCCTGCTGGCAGACTCGCAATCGGCATGTTGCCAAGGCCCGCCTTGGTTGGGCCATTGCGATCGTCGGTGGCCTGACGCTGTGGCTCGGCTCCGAGCGCGAAGCGGGCGGCGCCATGACCCAGGTGGGCGCTCTTCTGATCGCTGCCGGTCTGCTATTGGTGCTGTTTTTCAGTGGTGAGCAAAAGGTCAGCCAGGGGAAGGGCCTGCTGAAGCGCCTGCTGCAGGGCGGCCTCGCGTTGACGTCCGTCACGAAGGCGTTCGGCGACGTATTGAGTTACCTGCGACTGTTCGCGCTCGGCCTGGCCAGCGCGTCGCTGGCGATCACTTTTAATGAACTTGCCGCGCAGATTCGCGGTGGCGCCGGTGCGGCGGGTCCTTACCTGTCGGTCGGCCTGTTGTTGCTTGGGCACACTTTGAATTTTGCGCTGATCCTGATGAGCGCGATCGTGCACGGTCTGCGCCTGAACCTGATTGAATTTTATAACTGGAGCGTGACGGAAGAGGGTTATCCGTTTCGCGCATTCCGCAAGAGGAGTGGTCGATGAATAGTGTTTCGTATGAGATCTTCGGCTGGCTCGGTATCTTTGCCCCGGTCGCATTCGGCGCCATCGGCAGTACGCTGGGTTGTGCGGCGGCCGGACGTGCGGCCGTTGGCGCATTGCTCGAAGTCGAGAGCCGTTATGGCCTGTATATCGGTACGGCCGCGCTGCCGTCTTCGCAGATTATCTACGGTATCGTCATCATGTTCGCCTTGAACCGCCCGGTGGTCGAGAGCAATGCCGGCGGCCTGTTCGCGCTGGGCGTTTTGTCCGGACTGGCGTTACTGTTCAGCGGGCTCTACCAGGGGCTGTGTTGTGCTTCGGCGATCAGCGTGTCGAAGAGCAAGCCGGAGATCTTCGCGCTGACGATCGCGCCGGCCGCCATCGTCGAAGGCTTCGCCGTGTTCGTATTTATCTTCGCGCTCGTAGTCGGCGCTAACCTGCCGGCGGGCTGAGGTCGAAATCATGGCTAAGGATCAGGGCAAGGCCAAGGCCAAGGCGAAAACCGCGGAAGTCACGGCATCCGGCGTGGAGGAGTTGATCCATCGGCTGCGTCACGATGGCGTGGAGGCCGGCCGCGAGGAGGCCGAGCGCGTTGTTAAGGAGGCCGAGAACCGGGCCAACTGGCTCGTCGAGCAAGCGAAGGCGGAAGCCGAAGAGCTGGTGGCCAATGCGCGCAAGGAGACCGAGCGCTTCCAGGCTGCCGCCGAAGAGGCGTTGCAGGTCGCGGCCCGCGATGCGGTGTTGCAGATGAAGGATCAGTTGACGCAGCAGTTTAGTGACGAGATCGGCCGGCTCGTTAGCGGCGAGCTGGAGCAGGCCGACGTGCTGGAACGGTTGATACTCGAGTTGGCGGGCCAGGTGCGCGAGAACGCGGGCCTGGATGAGGAGGCGCGCGTAGAGATCCTCTTGCCGAAGGGTGCAATGGATCTCGCAGACTTGCGCGACCAGCCGGATGAGCTGCGTAACGGCGAGCTCAGCCATCTCGTCAACGACGTCGCGGGCAACATGCTACGTGAAGGCGTCACCCTGACGCCAAGCAGTCGGGTCAGGGACGGTATCCGCATCAGGCTCGTGGACCAACGGATCGAGATCGACCTGAGCAGCGAGGCGATTGCCAATCATCTACTCGAACACCTGCTGCCGCGTTTCCGGGCGCTCCTCGAAGGCATGGTGTACTGACGAACATGGCGGATCTCGACGTCAAATACATTACGCTGATGGCCAGCATGCCGGCGATCAAATCCCCGTTTATCGCCCGGCAGTTGCCGATCTCGCACCTGGGCCTGGCGGCCAGGCTCAGGATGCTCGACGAGGACGACACCGGCCTGTTGCAGCGACTCCAGTCCGTTACGGAGTGGGAACGCATCGACATGGGTACGGACGAAGCCGCGGTGCTCGGCGCCTACGATGTGCTGATGAACGAGTTGAAGAGCGAGAGCCTGCGCCGGATCGTCAGGGATAGGTACGAATTGCGGACCATCGTCGCGGCCATGCGCCGGCACAGGCTCGGCGACGCTGCGCCGGCACCCAAGGCACCGTGGGGAGCGGGGCGCTACGTCGACAGGATTCGTCGCAACTGGGCGCGCCCGCACTTTGGATTGCGTCGAACTTTGCCGTGGATCGCCGAACTCAAAGAACTATTCGAGTCGAATCAGACGGTCGAACTCGAGCGTCTGATGGTGCGGATGAACTGGCAAAGCCTGGTGAACGAAGTGCACCTGCACGAATTCGATTTCGATGCGGTGGCGCTCTACGTCCTGCGCTACAACATCGTGGCGCGTTGGCTCGGTTACTCCGCGGAAGACGCGCGGCGACGCTTCGATCTGCTGGTCGAAACGGGCCTCGGCCGTTATTCGGTGCTGGCGAAGGAAGCTGCGTGATGGATGCCGCGATGAACCAGATTCCGGAAGCGACGGCCCGCGTGCTCGCGGTGCAGGACGACCTCGTGACGATCAAGTCGGCCGGTGGCGAGAACCAGCTACCCCTGATGAAGAACGAAGTCGTTCTGATCTGCCCGTCGGCCCCGCCGGGCGAGACCGTCAAGGAGCAGGAGAAGCTCAAGGCCGAGGTATTGCGCGTCGAGGGTGAAACCGCGATCGCGCAGGTATTCGAGACGACGCGCGGCGTCGCCGTGGGCGACCCGGTCATTCAGACGAATAGCCTGTTGTCCGTGACGCTCGGGCCCGGGTTGCTCGGCCAGCTCTACGACGGTTTGCAGAATCCGCTGGAGACGATCGCGTCCGAGCATGGCTTCTTTCTGCCCCGCGGCGTCGAGGCTCCGCCGCTCGATCAGTATCGGCTGTGGCCTTTCTCTCCGAGCGTTCGTGTCGGTGACATCGTTCGTGCGGGCGACGTGCTGGGTGTCGTGTTGGAGGGCCGCATCGAGCACAAGATCATGGTGCCATTCGATCAGCTGGGGGACGCCGAAGTCACGTGGATCCAGTCCGGTAATTTCAACCTGCAGGTCGATGTGGCCCGTATCCGCGTCAACGACGGCGAACAGCGATCCGTGCAGCTCGCACAGAAATGGCCGGTGCGCAGGAGTCTCGCAACGCCGATGCTGACGAATCGTCAGTCCGAGCGACTGTACCCGGACCAGCCGTTGCTGACGACGATGCGACTGATCGACACGTTCTTCCCGGTCGCCCGCGGCGGCACCGCGTGCATCCCGGGTCCGTTCGGTGCCGGCAAGACAGTGCTGCAGAGCCTGATTTCCAGGTACTCGAAGGTCGACATCGTCATTATCATCGCATGCGGCGAGCGCGCGGGTGAGGTCGTCGAGACGATCAGCGAGTTCCCGAAACTGAAGGACCCGCATACCGGCGGGGCGCTGATGGATCGAACGATCCTGATCTGCAACACCTCGTCGATGCCGGTCGCGGCGCGCGAGGCATCGATCTACACCGGCATCACGATCGGCGAGTACTACCGGCAAATGGGGCAAGACGTGCTCGTGCTCGCGGACTCGACGACGCGCTGGGCGCAAGCGATGCGTGAGATGTCCGGGCGCATGGAAGAGATCCCCGGCGAGGAGGCCTTCCCGGCCTACCTGGATTCCTCGATTCGCAGCGTCTACGAACGCGCCGGCGTCATCCGCACGAACGACGGCGATATCGGCAGCATGACGATGATCGGCACGGTGTCGCCCGCCGGCGGCAACTTCGAAGAGCCGGTTACGCAGGCGACGCTGTCGACCGTCAAGACGTTCCTGGCGCTGAGCGCCGACCGCGCTTACAAACGCTTCTATCCGGCGATCGAGCCGCTGATGTCATGGTCGAGATACCTGCGCCAACTGGCGCCCTGGTATGAGGAAAATATTCGCCTGGGCTGGACCGACATGGTGCGCAAATTGCTGGACCTGCTGAAACGGGGCGACGGCATTCGCCAAATGATGCAGGTGACGGGAGAAGAGGGCGTCAGCATCGACGACTATGTCGAGTTTCAGAAAGCGTCGTTCCTGGACCTCGTGTATCTGCAACAGGATGCGTTCAACCCGGTCGATGCCAGCGTGTCACTCGAGCGGCAGCAGAAGATGCTGGAACTGATCGACGACCTCGTATCGCGCGACTACGACTTCTCGAGCAAGGACGAAGCGCGCGGCCACTTCACGCGCCTGTCTAACCTGTTCAAGAATCTGAACTACGCGCCGCAGGGGTCACCGGAATACAGCAAACTGCTGCAGCAAATCGAGGTGCTGGATGCCGCGGCTGCACGTCCGGCGGACTGACGCCTGCCGAATAAACTTGCTATCGACCGGACTGACCACTCACTTCATTACGCGACGGCCTGAGGAGTCCCGTCGTTCGCGTCGAGGGGTTCGACCGAACGTAGTCGAACCTTTACGGTACCGATCCAGAGCCCGCTGACGACCTGCAACAGGCGTCGCGGCCGCTCCGCCGATACCCAGACCATCGTTTTCCGAAGCTATATGGCGCATGCGCCGGTTCCAGGCAGACAGCAATTTGAGTCTCTTAAAGCGCATTGCGATAAGCGAGAGGCAGGGAGGCTGTCGTCAGCTAAACAGCTTGCCGGATAGCCGCTGATAGCCGTAACGTGTTGTCCGATTCGCCGCATTTGGGATTGACTAGCCGTCTTCGCTGCTTGACCGCTCGCTCTCCCGCCATGCTTTCGTGGCGCCGTTAATGGCAGCGTCGCGCGCCGTGGGTTCCTTACTATTCAGCAGTGACCCAATTTGATCGGCGACGACGCGCGTGCCGATGTCGGACAAGTGGTGATCATCCGGAATAAAGAATTCATCCGGGTCGCCGGCCGTCAGGGCGTCGGGCTCGATGCAGTTCAACCCGAGATCCGAGCAAGTCTGCATGAAATTCGAGATATTGAAAGCATAGACGTCTTCGGTCTTGAGCTCGGTGATGTCGGGGATGTAGTAGACGTGGAATGTCGCCTCTGGAAATTCGGCGTTGATGCGGGCGATCAGTTTCAGCGAACGCTCCAGTTCAGCTGCGTCCAGCCGCTCCGGCGCCAGTACCACGCCGTCGCCTTGCTCTAGAATCGGTAGCAGCGGTTTAAGCAGGGACCAGAGTGCGAACTGGTCCAGGAAGTTCTTGACCCACCCGCGAATCTCAGCTTCGTTCCCGCTCTTTCTTTCGAGCGGAAGGTTCTCGGCTTCGTAGGATGTGTCGGAGACCACGGGCTTCGAATAGCCCCTGTACATGTCCGCACTGACGTACGGTATATCGTTGAATGCAAAAAGAAATACTACGATATCCGTCACGTTGAATTCGTCGAGATGTCGGCGGGCCGACAAAAGGTACTGGCCCGGCGAATAACCGCTGACGCCCAGGTTGAGAATTTGCTTGTCGGTCAGCTTGGTCAGGCGGTTGGCCAGCGTCTTGTCATGAGGCAAATAGTACCCCTCCACGAAGCTGTCGCCGATCAGCGCGATCGACGGCAGCTCTCGCGAGGCGCCGTCGTCGACGCCGTCTTTATCGGTCGGAAAACCGTCTGGGTCGTAATACAGTGAATGGGCGTAACGGCGCTTCGAAATATAGGTCGTATAGGACTGGCGGGTAGTCCACCCGAGTTCATCGTCGAACTCGTAGCGCTCGAGTCTTGTCTGATGCGATCGGACGTCAAACATTCGAACCGCCGCCTCCGCAATCAGGAGGGCGACGATAATCGATAGCGGAACCAGCAGTAATTCTTTCTTTTGAGCCAACTGGGTTGTTGCGGTGGGTAGCGTAGGTGCCGCGATGTTACGATGGGGCAAAATAGTTTACAAAGAATTCCGTCTTGATCTCGACAAATACGACAAAATGCAGGCTGCCATCGTTAGAAGTTTCGGCAGTTTTCTTCACCGTGTTGTTGGTAGCCTGCACCGTTCAGGCGGCCGAAATCGGCGCGGATTCCGGCATCGAGGCCGCTCCGGAGGGGGTGGTGCGTTTCTATAACGTCGCCGATTCGGATTTCGATGTCTATTCGAAAAAACCTGATGACGAGTCGATTGCTTGGATGCGGGCAAAGTATTTCCGCATGCAGACCTATAGCCCTTACTTTGACTCCCGGCTGGCGTGGTTCCCGGATGCCTGGGCGTACAAGGACAGCTATGCGATAAAACCCGATTGGCCGGAATTCGAGGAGCACCCGGAGTGGATCCTGCGGGGTCCAAGCGGTCGGATGCTGTTCATTCCCTGGGGCTGCGCAGATGGAAGCTGTCCACAGTATGCCGGGGATGTCGGCAATCCGGCGTTTCGCGCCCACTGGATCGGACGCGCGAAGAAACTGATCGACAAGGGTTATAAGGGCCTGTGGGTGGACGACGTCAATCTGACGTGGCGCGTAGGCGACGGTGAAGGGAAGCACGTGACGCCGATCGATCCGCGGACCGGTGAGTTGATGAAACTCGATGACTGGCGGCGATATTTCGCGGAGTTCATGGAGGAGATCCGGCAGGCGCTACCCGAAGCCGAGATCGCCCACAACGCGATCTGGTATGCCGGCCAGACGGACGACGCGTTCATTCGAAGACAGATCGATGCCGCGGACTATTTCAATCTCGAGCGGGGTGCGACGGACAAAGGTCTGCGTGGCGGCAAAGGCAGGTTCGGCCTGGAGACGTTTTTCGAGTTCGTCGACTTCGTTCATTCGCGTGGCCGCGCCGTCATCATGATGGATTACGGCAAGACGCTGACCGAGCGCGAATACGGACTCGCAGCCTGGTTCTTGATCAGTGCTGGCCGTGACATGATGTCGAGCAGTCGATTGCACTGGACCGCGCCGGACGGTTTCTGGCCGGGCTATGAGCTCTCGATCGGTGCGGCGTCGGGGCCGCGTTACGCATGGCGCGGCGTGTTGCGGCGCGATTTCGAGTGCGGCGTCGTGCTGCTGAACCAGCCCGGCGCGCGGCGAACTCACGTGAGCCTGCCGGGCAGGCTCTACAACCTTTCGGGCTCGCGTGTATCGTCCGCCACGCTCGATGGGTCGCAGGCCATCATCCTGACGCGCCACTGCGATTAGGTCGCCGTTACATCACCGACGGCGTGATGCCCAGGTGGCGAATAACCAGCCTGCGCAGCCAGACCACCCACAGGATCGTATCGAGCAAGACGGCCACCGCTGCACCCATCAATCCGAAGCGCGGCACCAGCACGGCGACGAGAACGAATGCGACAACGGTCGCGGTGCCGAAAACATACAGGGTCCGATCCTGGTGGCCACTCATGCTGATCAGGCGCGTGACCGTGCCGCCAGCCGCCTGCGCGAGCAGGGACGTTGCCAGGACGAGCAATACCGGGTAACCAGAGACGAATTCGTCGCCGAACAGGCCGAGAATCCAGCGCCCGGCGAGCGCGAGGATAACGATCGCCGCGGCGGCGCCCCAGAATTTCAGCCGTGTTGTCAGGTTGACGATGTCCTGCAGCGCGTTCCTGTCGCCGCTCGTCAGTAGCTCTGTGATTCTCGGTCCGGTGAATGAGTCCACCGCGTAGAGGCCAAAGGAAATCAGCATCGCCACGCGAAAGCAGATGTGAAACACGGCGAGTTCCTCGCTGGGCACGAAAGCGCCGACCATGATGACCATCAATTCGGGAAAGTAACCGACGTACAGTGCCGCTATCAGCAGCGGCAGAGCTGTGCGGATCCACAGACGAGTCTCGTACGTGGGAGCAGCGTCGCCGATAGTCTTGCGGAAGGATGCCTCGGCGTAGGCAATAGTAACGCCAACGACAACCGCCAGTGCGAGCCAGTTGACAGCGATCGCGATGTCGGCATTGAGCGTCAGGTTGGCCATCCACGCGGCGACAATGCCGACCAGAAACAGCACGGGTCGAAAGACGTTGGTCGGCAGAAAACTCAGTGCAAAACGAGAGAGCGCGTTCGCAATACCCGCATACAGGTTCAGCATCGCGAACAACGGCACGGCGAGAAACGCGATGACGAACGCAGGTCGCGACGAGGTCGAATCCGCCGGAGCCAGGAACGTCAATCCGGTGATGCCGACGATGGCGACGGCCACGCTCGCGATCAGCACGAACTGACGGCTGCGTTGCATAAAGCCGCGAATATATCCCGTGCCATCGCGCACCATTCCTTCACCGATGAAGCGAATGGCCGCCAGCCTGAATCCGCCGGTGCTAAGCGTCGCAAGTAGTATGCACCACGAGAATGCCAACGCGTAGATGCCCAGCTCGCTCGCTCCCATCCAGCGGGCCAGCAGCACCTGGGCGACGAAAGTCGCTCCGGCGCCAAACACCCGGCACGCGAAAATGAATGCAGATCCGCCGATCAGTTGCGACAATTCGCGACGATCTCGGGTGGGCTTCGCGCAGTCCGTCATGAGTCGACCGATGTGTAGTCTTTATCGTTCATGATTCTGGAGGGTGGGATTGTGCTGGAAAGAAGCATGGCATCATAAATGATCGCTCGATTAGAGATCCGATGCGCCCGGTGCCGCGAGTAACTCGTTATAGACGTCGAGCGTATCGGCAACCATACGATCGACTGTGAATTGCATGGCAATCTCGGTCGAGCGATGAGACATCGCGTGGCGGAGGTCCTCCCGACGCGCCAGTTCTAACAGCAAGTCTGCCAGCTGCTCGACATTCTGTTCGGGTAGGACATAGCCGTTCTCGCCGTCGCGCACGACGACGCCGGCGCCGCCGACATCGGTCGTGATGATCGGCAGCCCGCTGGCGGCTGCTTCCAGCAGCGCATACGGCAGGCCCTCGTATCGACTCGGCAGCAGGAAAACGTCGAATCCGGCCATCATTTCGATGCCATTCGCCTGGCCCGTAAACGTCACGTATTGGGAAATGCCCAGGCTGCGCGCAAGCGACTGCATATCAGCGAGCAGCGGGCCATCGCCGACGATCGCCAGATGTGCGTTGCTCATTCGTCCGCGCGCCATGGCAAAAGCCGAGATGATTCGGTCGACCGCTTTCTGGTGGGAGATGCGCCCGACGGATCCAAAGCAAATGGTGTCCGGATCCAGCTGTAACTGCCGTCTTATCGCATCCCGGTCAATTGGCGGCAGAGGTTTAATGCCGTTGTGGACGACACGCAGCTTGTCCTCCGGCAGCCCGAGACTCGCGAGATGATCGCGTTCTGCCGCCGAGACACAGATTATCCGCTCACATAGGTGGCCGAGGAGGCGCTCGGCGGCACCATAAACGAAGCGCGCGCTGGCGGATAAGGCCGGATCCATCGTGATCGGCGCGTGCGGGGTATACAGCCTGGGCGAATCGCTCCGGTTAGCTGCAAGGCGCAGCAGTGCGCCGGCTTTCGAACTGTGGCCATGCACGATATCGAATGGCCCGAGTTCCTTGATGAGCCGTTTCAGCGCTCGCGATGAGCGCCAGTCACTTGGGCCAACTGCTCGTCGCATCGGCAGTTCACGCTTCGTAACCCTTGGCATGAAGCTGAGCGCATTTTCAAAGTCGGCCTCCGCGCGCAGCGGGGAGTAGATCAAAAAGACGTCGTGACCGGCCCGGCTCAGGCCATCGGCAAGATCGATCACATGGTGTCCGGCCCCGGCGCCACATGCCTCCAGAACGAGGAGTATGCGCATTTAACAGACTTCCGGATGCGCGCTCGGTTCAGCCGGCATAGTACTTTTCTAGATCACCCGTGTACGCACCAGAATCGCCATATCCGTACTTGGCGTGCTTGCGGGTATCGACCATGGAAATCAGTACGCCCGCCAGTTTCGCTTCGGCAGCCTGCAATTGAGCCAGCGTGTTGCAGGCGATGGTCCGCCGTGTCTCCTCCCAGCGGACTATGGCGACTGTCGCATCGGTCATCCGGCAGAGAATGCGCGCATCCGCCGCTGCCATGACCGGCGGCGAATCAATAAC
>CAZISL010000024.1:0-6893 GCA_964541975.1 uncultured Chromatiaceae bacterium
CAAGGAACAGGTAATGAATCGACGCGGCGTGCGCCCCCTCGTTGTAGAAATCGGTAAACAGTTCAGCGCCGACAAAGAACAGATTTATCTGTAGCGAGATCGTCATGATCAGTGCAAGCGTATCGATGACGCTCTGACTAATCCGGTAGCTACTAACCTTTCTGATGATCTGCAGCGTGATGATGATCAGGGCCGGACCAGAGGCGAATGCCGAAGCGATGAAACGCGGGCCAAGCAACGCCGTATGCCAGAACGGCCGCGCCGGATTCGCGGAAAATAGGAACGCGGTGACCGTATGGATGGAGATCGCCCAGAACATCGAAATCACTACGAACGGGAAGTAGAGCCGGAAGTTCGCCTCTCTGCCGCGGTAGCGGCTGTACAGCAGATAGAACGGGATCGCCAGGTTGAGCAGGATGTATCCGCTGAGCACGATCACATCCCAGGCGAGCAACGAGACCGGCCAGTTCAGACGGCCGATGCCGGGGATCGGCAGCATGTGCAGCAGGCGATCCGGGCGGCCGAGATCCACGATGACGAACAGGATGGCCATCGTCACGGCCGCCACCGCCATGCCCTCGCCGACGAGCACCACATCCTTTATGTCATTGCGATGAAAGATGTATGCCGGGATAACCAGCAGCACGGACGCGGCGGCGACACCGACGAGAAAAGCAAAATTGGCGATATAGAAACCCCAGGACACTTGATCGCTCATGCCCGTGACGACGAGGCCGGTCGTGACTTGTTCGACGTAACGCCAGGCACCCGCGGCGACGACCAGCAACAGGACCCCCAGCGCGATCCAGTACTCGCGCGGGCCGCGCAGCATTTCGCGGATTCCGTCGAAGATGAATCGAATGATAGCCATATCTCTGCGTCAGTCGCTGTAGTACCAGAACTTCGGCTCGGTGCCGAGCTCTTCCTTGAGCCGGAATACTTGCTTGTTCGCCAGCACGTAGCGGATCTCGCTATCCGGATCGAGCAGGTTGCCGAATATTCGCGCACCGGTCGGACATGCTTCCTGGCATGCGGGTTGCCGCCCGTTTCGCGTCCGTTGGATACAGAAATGGCATTTTTCGACGACGCCGCGTTCCCGAGGCCGATTACCCAGATAGTGCGTGTCGGGATTTATCTCTTCGGCCGGAATCTCCGGGTCAGTCCAGTTGAAGTGTCGCGCCCAGTAGGGACAGGCCGTCATGCAATAACGGCACCCGATGCACCAGTCGTAATCGACCACGACGATTCCATCGCGCTCTGTCCACGTGGCTTCGACCGGGCAGGCCTTGACGCAAGGCGGGTCATCGCACTGCATGCACTGAATCGGAAGATAGTATTTCCCCTCCTGCGGGACCGTTTCCGGATCGTAGTAATGATCCGAGTGCTCCAGATTCGACGTGCCTTTGTCCATTTCCAGCACGCGAATGTACTCGACCTGCGAGTCACGCCCGAGGTTGTTTTCTTTGACGCAGGCATGCACGCAATCTCGGTAGCCCTTGCAACGCGAAATATTGATCGCATACCCGAAAACGACGCCTTCCAGCGGCGGCGTATCTTTGCAGGTGATGTCGACTCCGTATCGCGCCTTCGCCTTGCGCTCTATGCGCTCGAGAGCAGCCTCGACTTCTTCCGGTGACATCTGCTGGTAATGTTTCTGAAAGAATCCGGCGAATGCATCCCCTAATGTCTGTCCGCCCCATGCGGGTTGCACGACGGTCGCGGCCGCACTCAGGCCGATGCCCCGCAGGAAATTCCTGCGTACCTCGTCGCACTTGCCGCGATCGTCAGTCATTTCTCGGAGTCCGTGCCGTGAGACCCCCAAACCGGGCTGGCCTCGTGCATCGTACCGGTCTTCAACTCCAGGCCCGCGCGCGCGCGCGGACCCGGCTCGGGCGCACGGGCTTCGATTGCCGGATCGTGGGGATCGTGACAATGCGCGCAATTGTATTGGGTCCGCTCGCCCTGCCAGGCAGCCACGCGCTTGCCGTGTGCGCCGAACACCCAATCCTTATGCTGGCTGGAATGGCAGCCGCCGCACACGATATACGCCTCATCGAAGTCAACCGGCTCATCCAGCAGCGTCTTCAGGAAATTACGGTTCTCGAGGTCATGGCAGGACAGGCACCAAATACGTCCGCGGCCATGGTCGATTTCGGCATGATGCGCCGTGTCCAGCTTGCGAATTTCCGGATTTGCCTCCATGGCCCCGTGGCACTGGTCACACGGGTAGAAGAACAACTCGTCCTTGCGCGGCACGACGAAAACCTCGGGCGCATTGGGGTAACCTTCGAATAGGATCGGCCCGGCGGCCACCGAAGCATCGTCGGCATTGGCGCGAGACAGGCCCGAAATCGCCGGCACGACGACGGCGCAGACCAGCAATGTCGCGGCGACAGGCGGACCCGCGGTCGACCGAACGGCGCCCGACCGAATTGCCGTTCGTTTATCGAGCATCCGATCTATTGCCGCAGACATATTGGTATCCCGGTCGGGCCGTTCATACCTGATCGCGCATCCACCTGATTGCCGGTGCTAGCGATAGCTCGCGTAATAGTTGACCAATGCCTCTATATCGTCGGGCGTCAGTTTGACTACCTTCTTCTCCATCGCCGGTAGTTGCTTTCTCTCCGCCGCGGCATATTTCTGTAGCGCATAGCGCAAATAATCCATGCGCTGTCCACGCAGAATACTCGCCTCGGCCTCATCCGGATCGTCTTCGACGTGGCAGATCGCACATTCTTCCATATGCAACGCCTTACCTTTTCCCGCGAGAGCGGCATCGAAATCTTCCCCGGCCGGCGAGAACTGCATTGCCGCGAAGTGACTTGCCAGCTGCACGACTTGCTCCTCGGTCAACCGTGAGGCCATTTTGCACATCATCGGTTTCGAACCGCAATCGCGGTCGCCGTCCGCGTAAGCGTACAGGGCATCTTCCTGGATGACCGCCGGAATCCCGGCAATGATCGGGGTGTCGCTCTCGGTACCTCGACCATCTTCACCATGGCAGTTCACGCACATCTTCAACGTATTGTCGGCGCCAGCGCAGTGCATCACCAAGAGCCACGTTGCGAAAATGATCGGCCTGGCGCAGATTTTCATGCTCATGTTACCCCCCTGCATGCGCGTGCGTGGTAGCCGCTAACGCGCCAATATTCCAGATATTAGTTTTCGCGCCGGTGGCTGACGATACGTAGTTAGCGCAAAAAATATGGCGCAACCTATCGAACGGTTGTCCCGGGACCAATCGAACGTTGCAGCGACCATTTTAGAAGCCCGGGCGCCATCAGCGTCGTGACGATAACCATGAGGACCACTGACGAAAACAGCGTGTCGCTGATGACGCCGAGCGTCTTGCCGATCGATGCGAAGATCAGGCCGACCTCCCCACGCGGTAACATCCCGAAGCCGATGGCCAGTTTCGAGCGGCGCTTGCGGGCGCCCGCACCACAGATGACCTTACCGACGATCGCAGCCAGAATCAGCCCGGCGGCCAGCACCAACACCCTCGGGTCGGCAAGCTTCTCGAGCTTGACCTGAATACCCATCAGGATGAAGAAGATAGGCACGAGTAGGACCTCGAGCGGCTGAATCAGGTCTTTGATCGATACGAATTCGACGGGGTCGAACACGTCTTCGAAATACTCGTCGTGCAGTATCAGACCCGCGGTGAATGCCCCGACGATCGTCGCGAGCCCCGCCAGGCTGGCAATCCACGCCAGCAACATGACAAACATGAACGATGTGAACATCTTTGCCTCGACGATATCGAGTCGCGACAAGAATCTAACCGTGATGCGCAGCATGTGCGGACCGAGATAGATCGCACCTCCGAGGAAAGCGAACGACAGCAGTATCGTCCACAGTACGTTGCCGATCTCTACGTCGCCCGACACGATAATGCCGCTGACGATCGCGAGTATGACGAGGCCGAGGACGTCGTCAACGACCGCGGCGCCAAGGATGATCTGCCCTTCCCTGGAGTCTTCCTGGCGCAATTCGCGCAGCACTCGCGCGGTAATGCCGACGCTCGTAGCGCCGAGCGTGGCCGCGATGAACATCGTCGTATTCGCGTTCGCGTCCGGCATCAGCAGATACATCACGCCAAATCCGAGCAGAAACGGCGCCACTACCCCGATGATCGCAACGCGCATCGCTTCTGGTCCAACGTGAACCATCTTCTCGACGCTACTCTCGAGCCCGACCAGAAACAACAGAAAAATTACGCCGTACCGCGAGAAGACGTCGACGGTGTGCGCGACCTGCAGCAGCACGCCGCCGTCCGGACCATTGAGCACGCGATTGATCCTCTGCGCGGTCTCTCCGTCGAACATCGTCGCCGTGCCAACACCGCTCATGACATCGAAGATCTGCGGCACCTCACGCAACAGCGTGATCAGGTCGGACTGGTAAACGTAGCCGAAGTGCCCGATCACGATTCCCATCAGCAGCTCGCCGACGACTGCGGGCTGATGCACCTTGCGGGCCGCGAAACGCCCGAGGATGGCGAAAAACAGGATGGCCGTAACGCCGAGGATGACGGGCGCGATCGGATCGGAATGACGGGTCCCTTCGGCCAGCACGAGCGGCGGGAACGTTAATGCGAGCAATAGCAGGCATGACCGGGCCACACCGGAGATTCCCGGCAGACGACCTTCACGTTGCCGATTCGATAACGCAGCCATTTCTGCTATTTAGCCGCCCGCGTTCCTGTATCCAATCGTCAGGCGACCCGTTGACTATATAGACACCGGAACCCGCGCGAAATAGGGTATGTCCGACAGTCGGACCCGGGCTAATACGGATATTTACCTAAACGCATCAGCGGCTGGGCAGGCGTATAGTTGGACTTTGGGACTCTGAGGGGGGTTAGCCGAAATGTGCCTTGCGATTCCCATGCAGGTACAGCAAGTCGATGAATTCAACGCCGTCTGCGAGGCGAAAGGCGTGACGCGTGACGTCAGCCTGTTCATGCTCCAGGGCGAAGACATCGGGATCGGCGACTTCGTGCTCGTACACGTCGGCTACGCCATTCAGAAAGTCGCGCCGGAAGACGCCGCGGCCTCTTGGGAACTGCTCGACGAGATCCTCACACACCATGCATGAATCCGCCACCTGCCAGTCTCCGAACGGACCTTAGGACAACATAAACATGTGCCAGACCTGCGGATGCGCCAACACCAATGACCCGACCGGGACGCAACTCGACTCGCGCACGCTGGAGGTCATGACGGGATTGCTCTCCGCCAATGACGCGCAGGCCGCTCGCAATCGCGATGTACTCGGGCGGCACAGCATCCTCGCGATCAACCTGATGTCTTCGCCGGGCGCCGGCAAGACCACGCTGCTCGAAGCAACGGCGGAACTGATCCCCGCGGATTTGCGCGTCGCGGTGATCGAGGGCGACCTGGCGACCGAAAACGACGCCGACCGCGTGCGCGCCGCCGGATTCGAAGCCGTACAGATCACGACCGGCAACGCCTGCCATCTGGACGCCGCGATGATCGCCACTGCGATGACGGATCTGAACCTGCACGAGATCGACATCCTGTTCATAGAAAACGTCGGCAACCTTGTGTGCCCGGCCAGTTTCGACCTCGGTCAGCACCACAACGTTACGCTGCTGTCGGTACCCGAGGGCGACGACAAGCCGCTCAAGTACCCGGTCATGTTCCGGGCGGCCGATCTCGTGTTGCTGACGAAGATGGACCTGGCGCCGCATCTGCCCGATTTTCGTCCGCGCCGCGCGCGCGACTATGTACGGCAACTTGCGACTCCGGCACATTGCCTCGACCTGTCCGCCAGTTCGGGCGTCGGCATGCAGGACTGGGTCGACTGGGTAACGGACGGTCTCGACATGCACCGGGTCGATCTCGGCGAAGGCAACAATCGCCGTCCGCGCATCGAGTCCGACAGTACACTGTCCCACGACCACCTGGAGACGACGAATGCGGGCCATCCAACATGATGCGCCGATAAGCGCCGCCGAATGGCTCGCGCGCATCCGGTCGCTCGACTTACCGAAGCGGGTGCGCGTCATGAACGTCTGCGGCGGTCACGAACGAACGATTACACATGCCGGAATGCGCAGCGCGTTGCCGCCCGGCATCGAACTGATCCCCGGCCCGGGTTGCCCGGTGTGCATCTGCCCCGAGGAAGACGTCTACGAGGCGATTCAGATCGCGCTGACGGAGCCGGTCACGCTGGTCGCGTTCGGCGACATGTTGCGCGTACCCGTCAACGTGCCGAAACGCGACCCGCGTTCACTGGAACAGGCCAAGGCCGCCGGCGCGGACATCAGGCCGATCGCCAGCCCGATCGAGGCCAGGCACATCGCGGAGGCATCGCCCGATCGCCAGGTCGTGTTTTTCGCCGCCGGTTTCGAGACGACGATGGCACCGGTCGCGGCGATGCTGGCCGAGGGAATCCCGGACAACCTGTCCATTCTGCTGTCCGGCCGACTGACGTGGCCGGCTGTCGCGATGCTGCTCGAGTCCGACTCACCCGGATTCGATACGCTGATCGCACCGGGTCATGTGTCGACCGTCATGGGCCCGGAAGAATGGGAGTTCGTGCCGCAGAAGCATCGCCTGCCAGCCGCCGTTGCCGGGTTCGAGGCCGACAGCCTGCTGGCAGCCACGTACGCGGTACTCGAACAGTTCGTCCGGGGCGAGTGCCGCCTGATCAATTGCTATCCGGGCGTCGTGCGCCCCGGCGGCAACGCACATGCGCGCGCCATGCTCGCGCAATGCTTTGACGTCGTCGACGCGAACTGGCGCGGTATCGGCATCATTCCCGGCTCGGGATTCGGTCTCGCGGAGCGCTATCAGGATTGTGATGCGCGCCTGCGTTATGCCCCTCGGTCGGAAAGCGCGCGGAAGCGTGCCGGCGAAATG
>CAZISL010000025.1:0-4418 GCA_964541975.1 uncultured Chromatiaceae bacterium
GTCCGTCGATGTGCCGCCCATATCGAAGCCGATCAGGCGCTCGCCGCCGGCCCGACCGGACGCGCCGACCATGCCGACGACGCCGCCGGCAGGACCCGACAGGATGCTGTCCTTGCCACGAAATAGCGCCTCGTCAACGAGACCGCCGTTGCTTTGCATGAACATCAGGTGCCGCGTCGACAACCCTGCGTGCTCGAGGCCCAGCTTGAGCCGGCCGATGTAGCGCCCAAGCACGGGTGACAGGTACGCATCGGCCACGGTCGTGTCGCCGCGGCTGACGAGTTTGCGCAACGGGCTGACGTCGTGCGACAGAGAGATCTGCTCGAAGCCAATGTCCCGCGCGATAGCGCCGACAATTCGCTCATGCGTCGAGTCAACGTAGGCGTGCATCAGGCATACCGCGATCGCGCGGTATCCGGCATCGAAATGCGCCTGGAGGTCGCGTCCGATAGCAACCGGGTCGGGCGGGTGCAGGACCACGCCGTCCGGGTCGAGACGTTCGTCGATCTCGACCACCGCTGAATAAAGTTCCTCGGGAAGGATGATGTTCAGCGCGAAGATGTCGGGACGATTCTGATAGCCGATGCGCAGCGCGTCGCGGAAGCCGCGGGTGATCGCGAGCACGGTCGGTTCGCCGTGTCGCTCGAGCAACGCGTTCGTCGCGACGGTCGTGCCCATCTTGATCGCGTCGATGGTCGCGCCGGATGTTCCGGCGTCCGCGAGTATCCGCTCGATGCCGGCAACGGCCGCATCGTCATAGCGCTCGGGGTTGTCCGACAGCAGTTTGCGCACGATCAGTTGGCCGGTCGGAGCATGTGCGATGACGTCGGTGAACGTCCCGCCACGGTCGATCCAGAACTGCCAGCCTGACGTCATGAAACTAATGTAGCATGGCGATTCGATAGCAATTCGATGTCGTTTCGATCCGTCATGGCCAGTGCAAGCAGCAAATCCTATCCGCGCATCTGGAACGTCGTGTACGCGATCCCCGCGGGACGCGTCGCGAGTTACGGACAAATCGCCGAGCTTGCCGGCATCGGTCGCGGTGCACGGATGGTCGGCTGGGCGCTCGGTCAGGCGCCCGATCGTGCGACGCTGCCGTGGCATCGGGTACTGAATGCTCAGGGCAAGATTTCCATTCCGCCGGGCAGCCGTTCGCATGCCGAACAGATTCGCAGGCTCACCGACGAGGGAATCGTCGTCAACGACGGCAAAGTCGACATGCGTCGATACAAATGGGAGCCCGACATCGACGAATTGTTGTGGGGTCCCGCCGCGTTCGGCGACATCGTGGGCGGTTTCGACACGGAAGAAGACGATTAGAGGGGGTGCAGCGGCATGGCCAGTGACGCAATCTGTTTTTCGCACGGTCAGGACAGTGGTCCGTGGGGGTCCAAGATTCAGCGACTGGCGGACACCGCGATGGCGGCAGGGTGGACCGTCGAATCGCTCGATTACCAGGGGATGGCCGATCCGCTCGCCCGCGTCGACAAATGCGTCGAGTGGTGTGAGCGGCAGGACGAGCCGGTCGTGCTTTACGGCAGCAGCATGGGCGGATACGTAGCGGCCGCGGCCGCGGCGCGTGTGCAGGCCCGCGGCATGTTCCTGCTGGCGCCCGCGCTGTTCATGCCGGGTTACGAAGAGTACATGCCCGATCCGTTGCCAGATTGTCCGACGATGATCGTGCACGGCTGGCGCGACGATATCGTTCCGTACGCGGGCAGCGTCAGGTACGGAGAGGAGACCGGGGCGAGCGTCGTGCTGATCGACAGCGACCATCGACTGACAGCCGACCTCGACCTGATCGATCGCCTGTTCGCGGGCTTCCTCCAGCGCCTGCGATCTGATTGATCGCGGCAACGCCGGCTGACTATCAGGAATCCCGCGTTGCGATTGCGGCGAGACCGGCCAGGGCCGGATACTCGGCGACGATCAGTAGCGTACGTATCGACTTCAGGTAGCCGTCGTAGCGGCCCTTCGCCTCGAAGCGTTCGCGAAACCCGGAAGCAATCAGGCGCTCGCGATGGCGCGGCGCGATGCCGCCGCCTATGTAGATGCCGCCGAACGCGCCGACCGTCAGCGCAAGATTCGACGCCAGCGTGCCGAGCAGTCGGAAGAACATCCCGAAAGTCTCATCGGTCTCTGCGTCGCCGGCCTCCGCACGCCCCGAGAGCTCTGCGGCGTCAATAAGATCTCCGCCGTGCAGGGCCCGATGCAGCAGGCCGAGGCCGGGTCCCGAGATCAGGCGCTCCCCGGAGCAGTGGCTGAATTCGGCGCGAACCTGCGCGATGACGCGTTCTTCTTCCCGGTCGGTCGCCGGCAGCGTTGCGTGACCACCTTCGCCCGGCAGCGCGATCCAGCGGTCGTCCAGCGGAATCAGGCTCGCGACGCCGAGTCCGGTGCCGGGGCCGATGACACCCTTCGGTTTTCCCGGGACGATCTCTCCACCGCCAATTTGCAGCAGTTCGTCTGGCCCGAGTTCCGGTAGCGAATACGCCAGCGCTTCGAAATCGTTCAGCGCACGCAGGTCCTTAAGTTGCAGCGCATCGCGAATGTCGCTGATCGAGAACCGCCAGTGAATGTTGGTCATGTGAATGTCGTCGCCGCGAACGGGCGCGGCGATCGCGAGCGCACCGTTGCTCGGGCGGTCGCTCTGCGGCAGGGATTCGACGTAGCTGGACAGCAACGACTGCAGCGAATCGAACTCGCGGTTGCTGAATGTCTGCACGGCGCCGTGGCGCCCATCCGGGCCCGTGATCGCGCAGCGCGTGTTTGTTCCGCCGATGTCGGCCAGCAGGCTCGTCATGATTCGAGTCGCTCGCGGGCCCCGAGCAGCGCATCGACGAAATTCGTCCGCCACGCCGTGATGCTGTTCTTGCGCAGCGTGGCGAGCATGCTCTGATGCCGTTCCTTGCGTTCCTCGAGCGGCATCAATCGC
The DNA here is from genome assembly GCA_964541975.1 of uncultured Chromatiaceae bacterium. Classification (GTDB taxonomy): domain Bacteria; phylum Pseudomonadota; class Gammaproteobacteria; order Steroidobacterales; genus SMWD01. Next base: position 2,939 of record CAZISL010000025.1, read on the forward strand.
GCGGTCTGCAGCCCGTCGGCGACGCCGTCGATGTCGTACGGGTTGACGAGTACGGCCTCCGTCAGCTCAACGGCCGCGCCCGCCAGCGTCGACAACACGAGCACGCCCGGGTCCTCGGGATCCTGCGCGGCGATGAATTCCTTCGCGACGAGATTCATGCCGTCCCGAATCGGCGTCACGAGTCCGATCGTCGCCTCGCGGAAGAAGCCCATCAACACATTGCGATCGTAGGCGCGGTTCAAATAGCGGATCGGTACCCAGTCGATGTCCGCAAATCGCCCGTTGATCTCGCCCGCCGCCTGCTCGAGAGCCTGGCGGATATCTTTGTACGCGCGGACGCCGGAGCGCGTCTTCGGCGCGATCTGGATGAACGAGACGTTGCCGCGGGTCTCGGGATAGTTCTCGAACAGCTTCTCGACGGCGCGGAACCGCTCTTCGAGTCCCTTGCTGTAGTCGAGGCGATCGACCCCGATGATCAGGTCGCGGCCATGCAGGTGGTGGACCATGCGCTCCGTCTTCTCGGAGCCGACCGGCCCCGCGGCGACCCGCTGGCAGCCTTCGACGTCGATGCCGATCGGGAACACGCCCGCGCGCACGCCTTTGCCGTTGCCATCCCGGCGGTCGGCGGTGGAAGCGCCGCCGATGTCGGGCTGCGATACGGCCTCGTTGAACGAGCGCAGGTCGCCGGGCGTGTGCACGCCGACGATGTCGTACGCGCATAGCGCGCGGAGCAGTTCGCGATAGACGGGCAGGACCCGCAGCACTTCGATGTCCGGGAACGGCACGTGCAGGAAGAAACCGATCGGATTCTTGACGCCGGCTCGCCGCAGTTCCGAAGCGAGCGGAATCAGATGGTAGTCGTGTACCCAGATGACGTCGTCCGGTTGCAGCAACGGCTGCAGCTTGCGTGCGAACAGGGCGTTGACTCGCAGGTAACCCTGGTACTCGCGGCGGTCGTAGCGGAAAAATCCGAGCAGGTAATGACAGACCGGCCATAGCGACGTGTTGCTGAATCCGTTGTAGTAGAGGTCATAAGCTTGCCGGTTCAGGTCGATCGTCGCGTAGGTAATGTTGCCGCGCTGCTCGAGCGTCGCATCGCCCGGCTCGCCCTCGATCGTCTTGCCGTTCCAACCGAACCAGATGCCGCCATGTTCCTCCAGTGCCGCGAGGATGCCGACCGTCAGGCCACCGGTGGATTTTGCTACTCCGGTCGGCCGGGCGACGCGATTGGAAACGGCGACGAGTCGGGTCATAGTGCTTCCTCCCAGGAAATGCTGAGCCGCATGGCCGCATTGATGATGCCGACCATGCTGTAAGTCTGCGGGAAATTCCCCCACAACTCATGGGTCTTTGGGTCGAGGTCCTCGGACAGCAGTCCGAGGCTGTTGCGGCAGTCCAGCATCTTCTCGAACAGTTCGCGTGCCTCTTCCTTGCGGCCGGTCGCAGCCAGCGCATCGATGTACCAGAAGGTGCAGATGTT
>CAZISL010000026.1:0-7310 GCA_964541975.1 uncultured Chromatiaceae bacterium
CTTCGAGCTTGCTCCAGTAGACGGTCCAGCCGGCGTAGTAGTTCTTCCAGTAGTAATCGCCCGTCAGAGTCAGCATGCGCACATGATTGGCCGCATATTCCGCATGGCGGATACCGACCTGCATGCCGAGACCATATTCGATCGGCCGCTGCAGCTGCCCGGCGACCGTCCACTCCGGCAGCACCGTGGAGCCGGGCGCCAGGCTGGCGTCGGTCGAAACGGTCCATGCGTCACCGAGCGGCCAATACACGCCGCCGGAGACTTCGTGGTCGGTTTCGTCGAAGCGCTCGGTCTGCCGCAGCTGGCCATACACGCTCTTTCGCGGGCCAAGGCGGCGACCGCCGTGGACATAGAGACTGCTCCAATCCGGGAGGTTGTTGCTGAGCTGCTGGACGGAAAATCCGCCTTCGACGTGATTCGACAGCAGCGAGAGCTGCACGGGGCTGCGTACCGCCGGGATGGACGTTTGTTGGTGGAAACCCGGCCAGTCGCTGTCGGCGAAGCGTTCACGCGCGTCGAGCCGCAAGGCCGCGAGTTCGCTTTCCCGCCCAGGATCATCGATGGCTTGGAGCGCCTGGACCTCGAGTCTCCAGACCGCTTCGTAGTGCGGCGCAGATTCCCTTGCTCGCGCGAGCAATGGCAACGCGTCGACGGGTCGGCCGCTCCAGACCAGCACCTGAGACTTGCCCAGAAGATAGTCGGCATTGCCTGGACCACTGAACAGCAATTCATCGTATTGCTCGAGAGACTCCGTCCAGCGCTGCTCCCATGCTAGGACTCGCGCATACAGGAATCGCGCATTCTGATCGCCGGGTGAGGTCTCGAGATGGCGGTCGAGCTTCGCGATGGCGGCGTCGCGTTCACCGGCGTCGAGATCAGCGTGCACCGTCGCGACGACATTGTTGCCCGCCGCCGTGGCCATAATCGACAGCAGCAAGGGCAGCAGCCAGAAGCAGGAGCGAAATTCGACGTTACCGATCAAGACGCGGCCCTCTGACTTGCGTAGATGCTGACGTGCCGCCTGACGCGCGCCATCAGTTCGCCGGGGCTATACGGCTTGGTTACGTAGTCGTTGGCGCCGGAATCCAGTCCGCGAACGATTTCGGACTCCATCTTTCGCGCGGTCAACACGATGACCGGTACCTTGGACCAGTCCGCGTCCAGGGGCTCATCGCGGATCAGGCGCAGTAGTTCGTAACCATCCTTGTACGGCAGGACGAGTTCGAGAATGACGATGTCGACCGGTTCGTTCTCCCGGATAAACGCATCGGCTTCGCGGCCGTCGGTACACCCGACGACGTCGTACCCCTCCCGCGACAGCATGAAGTCGAGCAGGAACAGCACGTGCTCGCTGTGCTCGACTATCAACGCCTTTGGCCTGCAATCGCCTCCTGACATATCCCTTGCTTTACGGAAAAAAAATAGAGGCCGTCACAGCCGCGACGGCGGCCGTGCCTATATAAGAGGTATATCGGCAATCAGACCGGAAGACCGTAGCGACCAGGTCTCATTTAGGCGTGCTACGAGGACGAATTGCGCCGAAAAAAGCTATTAATGGTCATAAAAGACCATAAATGCCTGAATTTGGGTGTTTCCAGCGACCGGTCGAGGCGCCGGCAGGTGGTAGCGCGTGTACCGTCAGCGCTCGCTGCACGAGGAGCCGAATGCGAAGCAGCTGTAGCAGCGATGATGCCGCATACGGATTCGTTGGCCGAGTGCCTCGACGAGGGTGCCGCCGAGGTCGTAGTCGGAGTCGTCGTCGACGAGCGTGCAGGCATAGACGCGCATCCGACCGTTCTTCTTGATCACCATCTTGCTGAAGGCACACATGAACGACCGACGCGATTCCTCGGTCTGGTAGCGTGTCATGCAGTCCTCCGTGACATCCGGGACAGTCGGGTGCGAGTTCGGGATGTCGAAATCCGGGAACGGCACGATGCGCATGTCCTGAGGCAGGCCGTATTGGCCGAGCAGCTCGGCGTAGCGTGAGTCGACTGCGATCGCGTCTTCATCGGGTTCCATCTGCCGCGCGAGCGACACGCCAAATCCCATCTCGTGCAGTGCTCGCGTGCCCTCGAACGCCTTGCGAAAGTTTCCTGCCCCGCGCCCCGCGTCGTGCCGCCGTTCGTCCGGCCAGTCGATGCTGATGCGAAACGAAATCGAATGCGCTCTGTCGCACAAACGTTCGATGTGATGGAGTCGCTTCAATACGGGGTCTGTGCCGTTCGTCAGAACGAGGCACGGTTTCAGACTCGAGGCGTAGTCGAGGATATTGACGAAGTCCTTGACGATGAACGGCTCGCCGCCGGTGAATGAGAATTGCCTGACGCCGAGTTGCACGGCTTCGTCCATCAGTGGGCGCACGTCGGCGAGCGTCATCCGATCGAGGCGTCCGTCCCCCGGTGTCGAGCCTTCCAGGCAGAACGGGCAGGACAGATTGCAGGCTGTGCCGGTGTGAAACCAGAGTTCGTCGAGTGCGTGCGGATCGATATACCCGCGAGGCTCGCCCGATGGCGTTGTCGACCAGTCGGCATCGCGCACCGGTTCACGTCTCATCAGCATCGCGCTGCCCTCTTGTCCGCAGGTTGCCGGTAGCGTCGCGCGAGCCGTTCCGGCGATACGCCGACCATGTGGCCGAACGCGAGCCAGCGATTATGCAGGGTGCGCCGCAACCAGCCGTCGCGTTCCCACCGTCGCGGCGACACGCCGATGGTTGCGTCGACCGGTATGAAACGTCCGGCAACGCGCGCGGCTCGAACGAATCGAACTTCCTCGAACAGCGGCGCATCATCGAATCCGCCCGTCTCGATGTAGGTGGCACGGTCTATGAATAGCCCCTGATCCCCGTACGGAACCCCGCAGCGACAGCGCAGGTTGATCAGGGTCGCCAGCAGCGATTTGTGCCAGGCGTGCGGTCCCGCGAAGCTGAAGCGAAAGAAGCCGCCGACGTTACCGGCGACCAGGTGGTCGTGAATACGCGCGATGGAATCGGCCGGCGGAGCAGCGTCTGCATGCAGGAACCAGATCGCGTCGCCGGTCGCGCGCATCGCACCGGCATGCAACTGGTGTCCGCGCCCAGCACGGGTCTGTAACCGGATGCAGCCAAAGTTCTCGCAGACTCTGCGGCAACCGTCGCGGCCACTGGCGTCGGCGACGATAATTTCGAATGGCTGCTCGGGCAAGCGCCGAACGCCTTCCAGCAGCACTTGCAGTGCATCCGCATCGTCGAGCACGGGCACCACGAGGCTAATTCTCGTTCGCGGCGTTGAATGACCGATGTCGTGCAACCAGCTTCGCAACGCCTGGCGCGCCGGTCGCGAATCGTTGTCGAGGTCGATCGTCAACCGCTCCAGATCAGCAGCGCGATCGATGTCATAACCGGCGTCGAAACTTTCGACCGTGAGGCCCGCTTCGCGACACGCAACGTCCAAAGCATCGCCGAGTCGTTCGGTGCTCCACGGTAATGCCGACAGGTCCGGCCACGGTTTTCTGGCGCCCATCAGCGTAACGCCGCCATCGTCGGCCCTGCCCAGGACAACATCGGCGCGCGTCAGCGCGTCACGCGCTCGTTCATAATCGCCGGGTGCCAATACCGGTGCGTCGCTGCCGACATATAGCAGCGGCGAGTGGCCGGTGTCGCGCGCGACCGAATCGATCGTGTTGATACGCTCGCCAAGGTTGCCATGCACCTGGGGTATGACCTTCGAGTGACCGGGCATCAGGTCGGCCGCCCAGGCCGCATCGCCCGCGCTTGATGGCGAAATGATAACGGGGCCGGCCCACGCGCGGGCGTCTTCGAGCGTCGTAGCAAGCAGGTGGTGGGCGAGTTCAAGCGTCCTGGTATCTCCCAGCGACGCGGCGATCCGTCGCTTGCCGACGCCCTCGACGGGGCGTCGGCCGACCACCACGAGGGTCATGGAGCAGTCGATTGAACTGTCGCCGGATTCAGCACTCATAGTGCAGCATATTATTCGTTTTCGGCATATACAGGAGACCGCTGGGTGCACGCTGAAGTTCAACGCTATTATGGTGAAGTATTGTCCTCGACGGACGACCTGAAGACGAGCGCTTGTTGTACGATCGCGCCGCCACCCGATTACCTGACAGATGCCCTGTCGCTGATCCACGATGACGTGACCTCGCGATACTACGGCTGCGGGCTCGTGTTGCCTGAGGGGCTCGACGGAACCTCCGTGCTCGATCTCGGCTGCGGTGCTGGCCGCGACGTCTATGTACTGTCGCGCCTGGTCGGCGAGCAGGGTCGAGTGGTCGGCATCGATATGACCCCCGAGCAGCTGACGGTGGCACGACGCCATCGCGCCTTTCACGCGCGTCAATTCGGACACGAGGAGTCAAACGTCGAGTTTATCGAAGGCAATATCGAGCGGCTGGGGGAAATCGGTCTGGCCGATGAGCAATTCGACGTCATCGTCTCGAACTGCGTCATCAATCTCGCGATGGACAAGCAGGCGGTCCTCGATGAGGCGTTTCGTCTGCTGAAGCCGGGCGGCGAGTTGTACTTTGCCGACGTATACGCCGATCGTCGCGTGCCCGCGCATTTGCAGGCGGATCCGGTGTTGTATGGAGAATGTCTGTCGGGCGCAATGTACTGGCGCGATTTCATCGCGACCGCTGTCCGGGCCGGCTTCCGAGACCCGCGGCTCGTCGGCGATCGGCCGCTGACCGTTGAAGACGCAGCACTCGCCGAAAAAGTCGGCGAGATCAGATTCTTTTCAGCGACGTACCGTCTTTTCAAGCTGCCGGGACTTGAGGCCATGACAGAGAACTATGGGCAATCTGTCCGCTACCTGGGTAGCGCGCCATGGCTCGCGGATGCCTTCAGTTTCGACAAGAGCAGCGTCTTCGAGACCGGGCGGTTGCAGCCGGTCGACGGCAACACGGCGCATATGCTCGGCAACTCGCGACTGGCGCGACACTTCGAGATCGTTGGCGAGCGGGACGTGCACCTGGGTTCGTTCCAAGCCGCTACCCGCGACTCTGGCTTACCGTTTGATGCCGATGCGGTCGCGAGCACTGGATCCTGCTGTTAGGCCGGTTTTGCGGTTCAGCACTTCCGGAACCGGCGCAGCTGCAGCTCACGCATCTTCTCGCGGTAGCGGCGGGCCTGCGATCCCGAGTGGCCCTGGCGAAGTCGGGATTGCAGCTTTTCCATTTGCTCGTTCAGACGCCTGCATTCTTCCCTGCTCAGGCGGTGATGTCCGGATGCCGCGAAGGCCAGCGAAAGGCCCACGGAAAGGCCGATAGTAAGAACGAACGAACGGCGATCGATCCGGTGAGACTTTCCTGCTGCGATTTTCATCGCAATACGATGCGCCGTCGCGCGCGCCAGGTCGACGCGCTAATCGGCGGCGTTCTTCTGGATTGGAACGCCGAAAAATTACTCGGAGTCGGGCAGGCGACGCGTGGTGATGACGTACTCGCGCACCGGTTCGCCACCGATCAAATGTTCCTGGATGATTCTCTCGAGCACCGCAGGCGTGCAAGACCGGTACCACGTGCCGTCCGGGTAGACGAGGGCGATCGGGCCGCGCTGGCAGATCTGCAGGCAGTTGGCTTTCGTTCTGTAAACGCCACCCACGCCATTCAGGTCTAGTTCCACGAGGCGCTTCTTCAGGAACTGCCACGACTGGAGGCTCTCTTCGTGGCCGGAGCATTTCGGCTTGGTCTGATCGCAACACAGGAAAATATGCCGGCGAATCGACGGCACGCCGAGCGCTGCGACGATGTCGTCGAGCAGATCCTGACCGGATCGCTCGCGATCCGTTTCTGACGCGCTCATTTCTCCATTTTCGCTGTTCCAGTATGATCGACGCCGATCATATGCAAGAAGCCTCCGTAAAAGCCATTCTTTACGCATTCCTCGCGAACTTCGGTATCGCGCTGGCGAAGACGTGGGGCGCATGGTTCACAGGTTCGGGCAGCATGCTCGCCGAAGCCATCCACTCCTACGCGGATGCAGGCAACCAGGTGTTGCTGTATCTCGGTCTCGTGCAGTCGAAGAAGCCGGCCGATGAGGAGCATCCCCTGGGCTACGGCAAGCTCACTTACTTCTGGGCGTTCATCGTCGCGATCATGCTGTTCAGCCTCGGCGGGCTGTTCTCGATCTATGAGGGCGTTCACAAGCTCCAGGAACCACAGGCGATCAACCAGGCCTGGGTCGGTCTCGTTATTCTCGGAATCGCGATCGTGCTCGAGTCGGCTAGCCTGATGGGTGCGCTGGGTGAGATCAGCAAGCTCCGTCGGGGACGAACATTGCGACAGTGGCTGCGCACGACCCGCAACGCCGAACTCGTCGTCGTCCTCGGGGAAGACATCGCCGCGCTGGTTGGCCTCGTTCTGGCATTCGGGTTTCTCGGTTTGGCGACCTACACGAATGATCCCCGCTTCGACGCCCTCGGCTCAATCTGCATCGGCGTCGTGCTAATCGTGGTGTCCGTATTCGTCGCGATTCGGATCAAGGGCCTGCTGGTCGGGCGGTCTGCGGAGCCAGCGCTGCGGGAGGAAATCGATCGACTGATCAACGCCGATCCCGACATCTTGGAACTTTACAACACGATCACGGTGCAAATGGGTCCTCAGGTTATGCTCGCCGCGAAGATCCGCATGCGGCCCGATCTGACCGTCAACGAGGCCGTCGAGCACATCAATCGGCTCGAGCGTACGCTGAAGGCCGCAGTGCCCGAACTTGGCTGGTGCTTCATCGAACCGGATCTGCACGAATAGCGCCCGTAGATAGGCCTCTTTCTAAATATTGTTCGCGCATTAATGTCGCGGATCGCGACGAGTGCGACGGCTCGAAATGCGCATCGGTCTGCAGCAGATGTCAGAGGCGCGTGGCAGGTGGAACCCGGTGAGCGCCTGAGGGCAGATGATGGCGTGCCCGGGGTGCGCGCGGCGCCGCGGCGCAGCGGGGTCGGAGCGGTTGACACTGCGGTACAGCAAGAATCGCTGGTATTTTAAAGTTAATAAAAACAATAGTTTGCCATATAAGCATATGACATAAGATCACATTGCGGGCGCAAATGTCTAATCAGGGATGCGCCGAAAACTCACTCGTATATACTTCGCACCGCCCGCAGAGTTTGTGACCGGGCCGGCCAATAAATCATAGAAGACAGGGCCGGTTTCGTGTTCCGCGGCGCGCCTGAAAGACGCCCGCCTCGCCATTGGTCGATGTCGACCAGGCCAGAATTCACAGTCTGTGTCCGGCGCCCTGAATCGCAGTCCCGCCGTGTTCCCGTGTCGGGGTAACTACCATCGGTTGGAAACGTTCAGGGCGTCGGGCGCCA
>CAZISL010000027.1:0-14277 GCA_964541975.1 uncultured Chromatiaceae bacterium
GGCCAGAATCCGGGCAGCGCCTACAACCCGCTATTTATTTACGGCGGTGTCGGTCTCGGTAAGACCCACCTGATGCAGAGCGTCGGCAACCTGATGCTCGAGCAGCGCCCCAATGCCCAGGTCGCTTACGTCCATTCGGAAAAGTTCGTCGGCGACATGGTCAAGGCGCTGCAGCACAACACGATCAACGACTTCAAGAAAGCCTATCGTTCGCTCGATGCTTTGTTGATCGACGATATCCAGTTCTTCGCGAGAAAGGAACGTTCTCAAGAAGAATTCTTTCATACTTTCAACGCCTTACTTGAGGGTCAGCAGCAGGTGATTCTGACCTGCGATCGTTATCCGAAGGAAGTGGACGGTCTCGAGGAACGCCTGAAATCGCGATTCGGCTGGGGGCTGACAGTCGCCATCGAGCCGCCCGAGCTGGAAACCAGCGTCGCGATCCTGATGAGTAAGGCGTCTGCCGCCAAGATCGAGCTGCCGGAGGAAGTCGCGTTTTTCATCGCGCAAAGAATTCGTTCGAACGTCAGAGAGCTCGAGGGCGCATTGCGACGTGTGATAGCGACGGCCTCTTTCACGGGCAAGCCCATTACACTGGAATTCGCCAAGGACGCGCTGAAAGACCTGATCGCTTTGCAGGAAAAACTGGTTACGATCGACAATATTCAGAAGACTGTGGCCGAGTATTACAAGATTCGCGTTGGCGACCTGTTGTCGAAAAGTCGCCGGCGTTCGATCACCAGGCCGAGGCAGGTTGCCATGAGTCTGGCGAAAGAACTCACGACGCACAGCCTCCCAGAGATCGGGGATGCGTTTGGCGGACGTGACCATACGACGGTATTGCATGCATGCCGTCGAGTGAAGGAACTGAGGGAAACCGAAAACAGGATTCGCGAGGATTATCAGAATCTTCTGAGGACACTGACCGGGTAACAGGCTGTCGATCTGATGACTTGTGGATCACTCGCGGAGTAGCTGTGACAAACCTGTGGACAAGAATTGAACCGTTATTGCCGCACAAGTTATACACATGTGAATAGTGTTCTCGCACGCTGATTATGCACAGGTGAATAACTATTAAGTTATTGATTTATATTATTAAATATTGGTTATCAACATCTGAGTAGCTAGCTAATAATAATAATAAGTATATATATCTAAAGATTAGATTATTACAGGGGCTTCGAATGAATCTGACCACGTCCAGGGAATCCTTGCTGCGGCCATTGCAGGCAGTGATAGGTGTCGTCGAGAGGCGGCAGACCATGCCGATACTGGCAAACATCCTGCTGGTTGTCAGGGATAGTCAATTGTCGGTAACGGCAACTGATCTCGAGGTGGAACTCGTCGCGCATTCGTCCGTCGACGAGGTCAAGAGCGAAGGGGAGATCACGGTTCCTGCGCGAAAGCTGCTGGATATCTGCCGCGCTCTGCCGGATGAGGCGACCGTAAACCTCAAGCTGGAGGGCGATCGGATGATCGTTAAGTCGGGCCGCAGCCGGTTCGTGCTGTCCACGCTTGCGGCGGCCGATTTCCCGGTGATCGAGGACATCGATGCGAGCCGCGAGATCCGGCTTGCCCAGATCGATGTTCGGAGGCTGCTCGAAAAGACGCATTTCTCGATGGCCCAGCAGGACGTGCGTTATTACCTGAACGGGTTGTTGTTGGAGACCGGCGGCGGCGTCGTTAGAGCGGTCGCGACTGATGGACACCGACTCGCCCTGTGCGAGGTGAATCTCGAGGATGATAATGGTGCCACGCAGCAGGTTATTGTTCCGAGGAAGGGCGTACTGGAATTGCAGAGATTGCTCGGGGACGAGAACGAGGTCCAGCTGACCATCGGCCCGAATCATATTCGTGCGACCGTGGGAGATATCCGGTTCACGTCCAAGCTGATCGATGGGCGTTTCCCGGATTACGACCGTGTCATTCCAAAGCCAGAAGGCAACACGCTGCGGGCGGAGAAAAACTATTTGCGCTCAGCGTTGCAGCGAGCGGCGATCCTGTCGAATGAAAAATACCGTGGTATACGCCTCGATCTTCGTCCTAAGTCGTTGAAAATTCAAGCTAATAATCCAGATCAGGAAGAAGCCCAGGACGAGATCGAAGTCGAGTACGAAGGCGAAGAACTGGAGATCGGTTTCAATGTGAACTATCTGCTGGATGCGCTCGCCGCGGTTGACGCCGATGAGGTGGAACTGGGTTTCGTCGACGCCAACAGCAGCTGCGTTATCCGTGGCCCTGGTATCGAAGACGCGAAATTCGTCGTTATGCCGATGCGACTCTAGGCGCCAGCGGGCGGTCGGTCGGTCGATGCCAGTAACGATGTGGGCGTAACAAGGGTCAAGATCGAGCGATTCCGCTGTCTTAGATCGGTCGAATTTCTACCGGACGCGCGCCACAACGTCATCGTCGGCGCGAACGGCGCCGGCAAAACCAGCATCCTCGAAGCGATCTTTTTCCTGGGCCGCGGGAAATCTTTCCGTGGAGGAAAGGGATCCGGGCTGATTCAGACCGGCGCGGACAACTTGACGGTATTCGGCGAACTGGTCTCAAACGATCGTCGCGGCCGCGCGGGCATTGATTTGTCACGCAAGGGTCTGCAGATACAGGTAGACGGGAATCGTGATTGCACGACGGCAGACCTGGCTAGTGCCTTGCCGGTGCAGGTCATCGACCCACAAATTCACGAGTTGGTGCAGGGTGGTCCGAAAGGCAGGCGCAGTTTTCTGGACTGGGGCGTGTTTCACGTGAAACACGAGTTCCTGCCGATCTGGCGTCGATATCGTCGAGCGCTCCTACAAAGGAATTCGGCGCTCAGGGCCAGACAGCCCAGATCCGCCGTCTGCGTATGGGACAAGGAGCTGATATCAGCTGGGCAGCAGATAGACGAGTTGCGGCGCGAGTATCTAGACAGCCTGACGGAGGAATTCAGTTCGATGTCCAAAGAACTGCTTGGAATGGTTGCGGTGGGAAAATACCGGGGCGGCTGGCCCCAGGGAATCGATTTGGCGGCGGCTCTGGAAGAAACCTGGGCACGGGATGCCGCCTATTCGCAGACCCATGTCGGACCGCACCGCGCCGAGCTTGCGCTCGAGGTCGATGATCAGCCGGCGCGGCATCGGCTCTCGCGTGGGCAGCAGAAGCTGCTCGGAATATCTCTCGTTCTGGCACAGAGTCAATTCGTGGCGCGGAACCTGGATCAGGACGTCACGCTGCTCGTCGATGAACCCGCGGCGGAACTGGATAACGAGAGACTGCTGGCGCTGATGAACGTACTGAATAATGCTCGGGCGCAGCTATTCATTTCGGCGCTGGACCGGGAGGCGCTGCCATTGGAAAGGCTGGCACGGGTGTTTCACGTGGAACATGGGGAGCTGACGACTCTGGTATAATCGATCGGTTAGCGCACGGGAAATATAAATGGCGACTGAAGAAGACTATACCTCTACTAATATCAAGGTCTTAAAGGGCCTCGATGCCGTCCGAAAACGCCCGGGAATGTATATCGGCGACACGGATGATGGCACTGGTCTCCACCATATGGTTTTCGAAGTCGTCGATAACTCAATCGACGAAGCGTTGGCCGGACATTGCTCCGATATCTCGGTCACCATTCATCCCGACGAATCCATCAGTGTTTCCGACAACGGTCGTGGCATCCCGGTCGACGAGCATCCCGAGGAGGGCCGTTCCGCCGCGGAGGTGATCCTGACCGTGCTGCATGCCGGCGGCAAGTTCGACGACAACTCCTACAAGGTATCCGGTGGTCTGCATGGCGTCGGCGTCTCGGTCGTGAACGCGCTGTCCGAAAAGCTACAGCTTACGATTTATCGAGACGGGCACATTTACGAGCAAAGCTACGCAATGGGCGATCCGGTCGGGCCCCTGGAGGAGGGCGGCAAGACCGACAAGACCGGTACCACAATTCGCTTCAAGCCCAGCAGCGATACCTTCACGAATATCAAGTACCACTACGACATCCTGGCGAAACGCCTGCGGGAGCTGTCGTTCCTGAACTCCGGCGTCAAGATTCATCTCATCGACGAGCGTGAATCCAAGGAGGACATTTTCGAATTCCAGGGCGGGATCAGGGCATTCGTGCAGCACCTGAACCGCAATAAATCGCCCATACATGGAAATGTTCTGAATTTTCAAGATGAGCAGGATGGCGTCACCGTCGAAGGCGCGATGCAGTGGAACGATGGCTACCAGGAAAACATGTTTTGTTTCACGAATAACATCCCGCAGAAAGACGGCGGTACGCACCTCGCCGGCTTCCGCAGCGCGCTGACGCGAACGTTAAACAGCTACATCGATCGCGAATTCGCCAACAAGAACAAGTTCAACGCCTCCGGCGAAGACGCTCGGGAAGGATTGACGGCCGTACTTTCGGTCAAAGTGCCGGACCCGAAATTCTCTTCGCAGACCAAAGACAAACTGGTTTCGTCGGAGATCAAGGGCATCGTTGAGTCATCTTTCGCCAGCAAGCTCGACGACTTCCTGATGGAGAACCCGCAGGAAGCGAAATTGATCGTCGCGAAAATCATCGATGCGTCGCGCGCGCGCGAGGCCGCGCGCAAAGCTCGAGAGATGACGAGACGCAAAGGCGCACTCGATATCGCCGGACTGCCAGGAAAGCTCGCTGACTGCCAGGAGAAAGATCCGGCGCTATCGGAACTGTTTATCGTCGAGGGTGACTCCGCGGGCGGTTCGGCCAAGCAGGGCAGGGACCGTCGCACGCAAGCGATCCTGCCGCTGAAGGGTAAGATCCTGAACGTAGAGCGCGCGCGCTTCGATAAGATGCTCGGGTCCGCCGAGGTTGGCACGCTGATCACCGCGCTCGGCACCGGCATCGGCCGCGAAGATTTCAATCCCGATAAATTGCGTTACCACCGCATCATCATCATGACCGACGCGGACGTCGACGGCTCGCACATCCGGACGCTGTTGCTGACATTCTTTTATCGTCAGATGCCGTCGCTGATCGAACGCGGCCACGTGTACATCGCGCAGCCGCCGCTGTACAAGGTTAAGCGCGGCAAGCAGGAGCAATACGTCAAGGACGATGCGGAGCTGAACAGTTACTTGCTGAACGTTGCGATGGAGAAGGCGGCCTTGCACGTCAACGCGGAAGCGCCCGCCATTGCGGGCCAGGCATTGTCCGGACTCGCCGAAAACTACGTGCGCGTCATGAGCATCCTCGACCGTTTGTCGCGCAGTTACGATCGCAACATTCTCGAACAGATGCTGTACCTGCCGCGCGTCACGAAAGAAGCCATTGAAGATAAGCCCTTGATGTCGGACTGGGCGAATCGTTTGCAGGAAGCGATGCTTTCCGCCGCGGACGGATCCGGCGTTCGATACAGTGTCGAATTGGCGGCGGAAGACTCCACGATTGCCGGGTTGCGCATCAAGCGACATCAACACGGCGTCGACGATGAAAGCAGTCTCTCGATTCACTTCTTCGAATCACCCGAGTACGCGCAAATCACCGAACTCGCCGCCGAACTCACCGATCTGATCGGCGACGGCGCTTACGTCGTGCGCGGCGAGCAGCGTTGCGACATCGATTCCTTCAAGCAAGCGATGGAATGGCTGATGACCGAGGCGCGCAAGGGTCAGGCGATTCAACGCTATAAGGGCCTCGGCGAAATGAACCCTGACCAGTTGTGGGATACGACGGTGAATCCGGAAACTCGCCGGTTGATGCAGGTACGTATCGAAGACGCTGTTGCCGCCGACGAGATCTTCACAACGTTGATGGGTGATCAGGTCGAACCACGTAGAGAGTTCATCGAGAACAACGCGCTGGCCGTCGAGAATCTCGACATCTAACCGAGTTCCGGCGTCGATCTAATCGCCGGTCGCCGTCATCTCGGCGACTTTGCTCTCAATCCAGTCCTGTATTTCACGGTTGACGTCGCGCGCATTACGTCCGGCCGGGTCGATCGGCGGACCGACCACGAAACGAACGGTCCCCGGTTTCTTGCGCAGGCCGCGTCGTGGCCAGAAGTATCCGGCGTTATGCGCGACCGGCGTGATCGGCTTGCCGGCTTCCTGTGCCAGCAAGGCGCCACTGACGCCGTAACGTCGCGTGGTTCCCGGCGCCATGCGCGTACCCTCCGGGAAGATCATCACCCAGATTCCGTTGGCGAGCCGGTCCATGCCCTGGTCGACGACCTGTTGTACCGCCGATTTTCCGGCCTTCCGGTCGATCGCTATCGGGTTCACGCACTTGACCGCCCAGCCAAAGAACGGCGTCCAGACCAGCTCTCGTTTGAGCACCCAGGTCTGGTCACCGACCAGGCGGAACTGGGCGAGCGTTTCGTACGCCGAAGAATGCTTCAGGTACATGACGCCGGCAGCATCGGGGATGTTCTCCGCGCCTTCGATCGTCATGCCCAGGCCGCAGATCGTCTTGCAGAACCACAGATTCATCAGCACCCACGATTCGGCGACCTTGAAGCTCGCGTGGCGCCCGAAAATGCGGGCGCAGATGACGCCAATCGCCCAGGGCGGCACCGTGACGAACAGGAGTGTCGTAAATATCAACGAGCGAATCACGTCGTTGGTCCTTCGCAGGCATCAATCAACGCCGCAGCCGCGGTTGCGAGATCGTCATACACGTCAATCCCGCTGTCTTCCACGAGTTCCCTTTCGGTCTTGAGGCCGTTACCCGTGCGCACGAGGATGGGCTTCGCACCGGCCGCGATCGCCGCATCCAGGTCGCGCATGGAATCGCCGATCACCGGCACGCCGTCCAGTTGACGGTGGTAGGTCGCTGCGATCTGCTCGAACAGGCCCGGTTTCGGCTTGCGGCAATCGCAGTGGTCGTCGGGCCGGTGCGGACAAAAGAAGATTCCCGAAATCATGCCGCCAGCGGCCCGGGCTTCCTCCCGCAGCTTTACGTGAATTTGTTCGAGCGTTTCGATCGAAAACAGTCCGCGACCGACGCCAGACTGATTCGACGCGACGATCACTTCGAACCCGGCGCCACACAGCGCAGCGATGGCTTCGAGACTACCGGGTAACGGGATGAATTCGTCGGGCGACTTGATGAAGTCGGGTGAGTCCTGGTTGATCACGCCGTCTCGATCGAGGATGACAAGCGTTCGTCGCTTTTCGCTCATTTCGGCACTCGAACTCAGCTCGAATGGATACACGACAGGTCGGCGATATCCAGGAAACGCCGCCGGAGCTCGCTGAGCAAGGCAATGCGGTTACGGCGCTGGTCGGCGTCTTCGGTCATGACCATCACGTCGTCGAAGAAAGCGTCGATGGGCTCGCGCAGGGACGCCAGTCGCTCGAGCGCTTCCTGGTAGTCACGACGCTCGAGGCTTTCCGCGTGCGCATGGGATACGTCCATCAGGGCCTTGAACAGCAACGTTTCCTGCACTTCGTCGAACAGCGTCGAATCGACCTTGTTGCCTGCGTCCGCATCGGCAGATTTCAGGATATTGGCGATGCGCTTGTTGGCGGCCGCCAGGCTGTCTGCTGCCTCGTGATTCATGAACTCGTCGACGGCTGACACGCGCTGGACGAAATCCAGCGGCGAGGACGGCGCACGCATGCGCACGGCTTCGAAGACTTCCGGAGAAATATCGCATTCATCGAATCCGGGCGCTTGCCCATCGAGTACGTAACTGCGCAGACGATCGATGACGAAATCGTAGATGTCTCCGGCCAGTGCGGCGCGGTCTTCGATGGTCACCGGCTGCGCCGCGACCGCCTTGTCGATATAAGCCGCGAGATCGAGATCGATCTCCTCCTCGACGAGGATGCGCAGAACGCCGAGTGCAGCACGTCTGAGGCCATACGGATCCTTGTTCCCGCTCGGCCGCTTGCCGACGGCGAAGATTCCAGCCAGTGAATCCAGGCGGTCGGCGATCGCGAGCACACGGCCAATAGGCGTGGACGGCAGCTCGTCGCCCGCATGCGTGGGCAGGTACTGCTCCTCGATGGCGCGCGCGACGTCGGCGGGTTCGCCGTCGAGATCCGCGTAGTAGTAGCCGATCCGACCCTGCAGTTCGGGGAACTCGCCGACCATTTCGGTCAAAAGGTCCGTCTTGGCCAGTTCCGCCGCCCGCTCCGCGGCGTCCTCGTCATACCCGAGATCGGTGGCGAGCTCGCGAGCCAGTGCCGCGACGCGCGCTGACTTGTCGGCGAGTGAGCCGAGTTCCTTCTGGAACACGACCTGCTGCAGCGCTTCGCGGCGCGACGCCAGCGTCGCTTTGCGATCCTGGTCCCAGAAGAATGCAGCGTCGGCCAGGCGCGGCGATACGACGCGCTCGTTACCCTCGCGCACCATGTCCGGCTCCTTGCTGTCGAGATTGCTCATCGCAATAAAGTTCGGCAGCAGCTTGCCGTCCCTGCCGCGGACCGGGATATATCGCTGGTGCGACTGCAGGGTCGAAATCAAAATCTCGTCGGGTAGCCGCAGGAATGAGTCATCGAAGCTACCCGTGACCGGCGTCGGCCATTCGACGAGCGCCGTGATTTCGTCGAGCACTTCGGGCTCCATGTGCGCGACGCCGTCGATTTCGACGGCAGCGGTTTCGATCAGCTCGCGAACCCGGTCGCGCCGCCCGACAAAATCGGCCAGGACGCGACCTTCTTTCTCGAGTTTTTCGCAGTAGTCGGCCGGAACTTTGATGCTGATCTCGTCGGGCGCATGAAAACGGTGACCACGCGTCGTGCGGCCGGCAGAGATGCCCAGAATCTCGGCGGGTAAAACCTCCTTGCCCAGCAACATGACGATCCAGTGTGCGGGCCGGACGAATTCGACGTCCGAGCTACCCCAGCGCATCCGCTTCGGGATCGGCAATTCGGCGAGCGACTCGGCCACGATGCCTGGCAGCAGTTCGGCCGCCGTCTTACCCGGTTCCGTACCGCGGTACTCGAGCCATTCGCCTTTCTCTGTCACGACGTGTTCCAGGTCCGATACCTCGACGCCGAATCCGCCCGCGAAGGCGGTCGCGGCCTTCGTCGGGTTGCCCTCCGCATCGAACGCGATGCGCGTGGGCGGACCACGCTTCTCGATTTTTTGTTCCGGCTGCGACAGCTGCAGCGACTCCACCAGCACCGCCAGGCGACGTGGAGATGCGAACGAGCGCAGCGACTCGAAACCCAGGCCCGCAGCTTCGAGACGTGTCTGGATTCCGTTGGCGAACGCGAGCTCGAGCTTG
This sequence comes from uncultured Chromatiaceae bacterium, assembly GCA_964541975.1. Lineage (GTDB taxonomy): Bacteria > Pseudomonadota > Gammaproteobacteria > Steroidobacterales > SMWD01. Next base: position 9,189 of record CAZISL010000027.1, read on the forward strand.
CGCAACGCTTTCGGTGGTAGCTCCTCGGTGCCGATCTCGGCCAGGAAATCTGCGGTGTCGGCCATCTAGCTGTCCTCGCCTTCCGGTATTGAGGAATCCAACAGCGGGAAGCCCAACGCTTCGCGACTCTGGTAATACGCCTCGGCAACCGCGCGCGCCATGCTGCGCACGCGCAGGATATAGGCCTGTCGCTCGGTCACGGAAATCGCATGTCGCGCGTCGAGCAGGTTGAAAGTGTGCGACGCGTCGAGTATCTGCTCGTAGGCGGGCAGCGTCAGCTGCCGTTCGATCAGGTCGCGAGACGCGCGCTCGGCCGCATCGAAGCGCTCGAACAACACGGCCGTGTCCGCGGCTTCGAAGTTGTAATGAGACATCTCGACTTCGTTTTGGTGGAAGACGTCGCCGTATGTCACCACACCCGACGGTCCTCGCGTCCAGACCAGGTCGAAGATGCTGTCGGCGCCCTGCAGGTACATCGCGATGCGCTCGAGGCCATAGGTGATCTCACCGGTGACCGGTCGGCAGTCCAGGCCGCCGACCTGCTGAAAGTAGGTGAACTGGGTGACCTCCATGCCATTGAGCCAGACTTCCCAGCCGAGACCCCATGCCCCGAGCGTTGGCGACTCCCAGTTGTCCTCGACGAACCGGATGTCATGGACGAGCGGATCGAGGCCGAGGCTGCGGAGCGAATCGAGGTACAGGTCCTGAATGTCGTCAGGCGATGGCTTCAGCACCACCTGGTACTGATAGTAATGCTGGAGCCGAAACGGGTTATCGCCGTAGCGCCCGTCGGTCGGGCGGCGGCTCGGCTGGACGTAGGCAGCGCGCCAGGGCTCGGGACCGATGGAGCGCAGAAACGTCGCCGAGTGGAAGGTGCCGGCACCCATCGGCATATCGTAGGGCTGCAGGATGACGCACCCGTGCCTTGCCCAGAATTGCTGCAGGGCCAGGATCAGATCCTGAAAAGTCTCGGGTATTTGTCGGTCGTTCACGCGCTTGGGCCCGGTTTAATTGGCGCGCAAGTATAGCGTCCTTTGCCGGCGGCGCCGCTTAAAAAGGGCGTCGGACGGCTTGTTCCGGCTGGGGCGGGCGACGGAGCGACTATTTGCCCCAATACGGTGCAAATGCACGCGCGCTTGCACTACAATAGCGCGTCCTTTCGAATGGTCTGCACACCAAGTCTAATTAAAACAAAGACTTATGCCGCCTCAAAAAGTGGCATAGTTTGTGCAGTGAGGACTGGCCTACGCAAAAGAGAAACGCCGCGCCTTCGGCGCGACAAGAATGTGGCGGCGACGGATAGCAGAAATCCTCGCCAGCCTGGTTGTTTTTTTTCGGAATACCCTGGAGGGACATCTAATGTCAGCTGCTGACGCACTCAGCCTCATTAAAGAGAAGGAAGCCAAGTTCGTAGACCTGCGCTTCACCGATACCAAAGGTAAAGAGCAGCACGTGACCGTGCCGTCGCATCAGATCGACGAAGACTTTTTCGAAGAAGGCAAGATGTTCGACGGTTCGTCCATTGCCGGCTGGAAGGGCATCAACGAGTCCGACATGATTCTGATGCCGGATCCGGATACGGCCGTCCTCGATATCTTCACCGATGACGCCACCGTTAACCTGCGTTGCGACGTGGTCGAGCCGGCTACCGGTCAGGGCTACAACCGTTGTCCGCGCGGCACCGCCAAGCGTGCGATCGATTACCTGAAGTCAACGGGCGTCGCCGACGACGCATACTTCGGTCCGGAGAACGAGTTCTTCATCTTCGACGACGTTCGTTACAACCACGACATGCATACGACCTATTACCAGGTCGACTCGTCGGAAGGCTCCTGGAACACGGGTACCGAGTTCGACGACAAGAACACCGGCCACCGTCCCGGCGTCAAGGGTGGTTACTTCCCGGTTCCGCCGGTCGATTCGACCCACGATATTCGTTCGTCCATGTGTCTGGCGCTTGAGGACATGGGTTTGACCGTCGAGGTTCATCACCACGAGGTTGCCACGGCCGGCCAGGGCGAGATCGGCGTCAAGTTCAACTCGCTGGTCCAGAAAGCCGACGAAGTCCAGATCCTGAAGTACGTCGTGCACAATGTCGCGCACGCATACGGCAAGACCTCGACGTTCATGCCGAAGCCGCTGGTCGGCGACAACGGCAACGGCATGCATGTGCACATGTCGTTGATGAAGGGCGGCGATAACGTTTTTACCGGTGACGCTTACGGCGGCCTGTCGGAAACGGCGCTGTTCTACATCGGTGGCGTGCTCAAGCACGCGCAGGCATTGAACGCGTTCACGAACGCCAGCACGAACAGCTACAAGCGACTCGTGCCCGGCTTCGAGGCGCCGTGCATCCTGGCGTACTCGGCCAAGAACCGTTCGGCCTCGATTCGTATTCCTTACATTCCGAATCCGAAAGGGCGCCGTATCGAGGTCCGTTTCCCGGACAGCACGGCCAACCCATACTTCGCGTTCACCGCGCTGCTGATGGCTGGCATCGACGGCATCCAGAACAAGATCCACCCGGGCGATGCCATGGACAAGGATCTGTACGACCTGCCGCCGGAGGAAGAGGCCGGGCTCGCGACGGTTGCGTTCTCGCTGGATCAGGCGCTGGAGGCACTCGACGCAGATCGCGAGTTCCTGCTCGCGGGCGATGTGTTCAATAACGACCTGATCGACGGCTACCTGGCTCTCAAGGCCGACGAAGTCACGGCGCTGCGCATGAGCACGCATCCGGTCGAGTTTGAGATGTACTACAGCCTGTAGGCCGGAGAGCTCCGCAGAGACATAAGCGGGGCAACATAATCGGTGGAGCAGTGCGCCGCGGCGAGGAATGCCGTGGCGCACTGGTTCCGCCGGATGAAGCACGATATGCTTGATTCGCTATGCGTATCCTCATATTGCTTGTCGCGCTGATTCCCTCCGTCCTCGTTGCGGCGGAGGTCTATCGTTGGGTCGACGACGACGGCACGGTCCACTATTCGGATCGGCCTCAGGAAGGTGCCGAAACGGTCATCATCCGTGAGGCCCAGACGTTTTCTGCGCCGGCCCCGAGGGCCAAGAGCAGCACGTCGTCGACGACGTCGGCGAAGACGGACGACGCGGAACCGGACGACGCGGCCGTTTACTCTAACTTTGAAATACTCAGCCCGAGGCAGGAAGAAGTCCTTTGGAATACCGGCGGTCAACTCAACGTATCGCTAAGCGCGAGACCGCGAATTCGATCGGGTCACACGGTCTTCCTGTTTATGGACGGTCAGGAAGTCCAGCAGCTGCCGCGGGGTCGGATGCAGGCGAGCCTGATGGACGTGGAGCGCGGCACGCATCAGCTGCACGCGGAGGTTCGCAATCGGAGCGGCAGCACCGTTGCACGGAGCGATACGGTCCAGTTCACGGTGCAACAGACATCGATTCGGAATCCCAACAACCCGAATCGGCCGGGCGGCGGCGGATAAAAGACCGAACCGCTAACGGAAAGCCGGTCGCATCCTCCGATGCGATTCTCGAGAATCTCGGTACCGCAGTGGCCATCGTCGATGGCGCCGGTGAAATACGTTATCTGAACCAGAGTGCCGAGTCCCTGTTCGGCGTCAGCCGCAAGCAGGCATTGGGCGAAGCGCTCGACATCTTGGCCCCGGATCTAGAAGAGCTCGCTCACCTGGTCGTGCGTGCTTTGGTTGAGGAACGTTCTTTCGGCCGGGACCTCGCGGTGAATCTACCGAAACGCGACTACCAGCTCGCAGAACTCATCTGTCGCGTCGCGCCTTTAGGGGAAGACCGGCAACATGCCCTGGTCGAATTCGTCGATGCGACGCAGTCGCGACAGTTCGATCGCGAGACGGCGCTGATCGATCAGCGGGTCGCGAGCAAGCGCATCATCCGACAGCTCGCGCATGAGATTCGCAATCCGCTCGGCGGCCTGCGCGGCGCAGCCCAGTTACTCGAGCGGCAACTCAACGCCCCGGAACTCCGTGAATACACGCAGGTCATCATCGGCGAAGCGGACCGGCTGACGGCGTTGACCGAGAATCTGCTCGGGCCCGCGCGAAACCCTGAATTCGCGCCGCTCAACGTGCACGAGGTCATCGAGCGCGTGTTGCTGCTGACGGAAGCCGACGCGCCGGCGGACATCGAAGTGGTCCGCGACTACGACCCGAGCCTGCCGGAGATCAAGGCGGACCGCGATCAGCTGATCCAGGCGCTGCTCAACATAGCGCGCAACGCTGTTCAGGCGCTCGGCGAATCGGGCAGGCTGACGGTGAGAACGCGCGCGCTGATGAATTTCGTCATCGGCGAAGAATCTCATCGTTTGATCGCGAGCATCGAGATCGAGGACAATGGTCCGGGCATCGCGCCGGATATCGAACAGTCCATCTTCTATCCGCTCGTCACCGATCGGGACGGCGGAACCGGTTTCGGCCTGCCGCTGGCGCAGGATATCGTGCGCCGCCACGGTGGTCTGATCGAATTCGCTTCCGAGCCGGGCCGGACGGTCTTCATGATGCGCTTACCCATGACGTTGACACAACGGAGCGAAAGTAATGATTGATCCCGGCAACCCGGTCGTCTGGATCGTCGACGACGATGCCTCCGTGCGCTGGGTGCTCGAGAAGGCCTTGCAGGGTGAATGCATCGGCACACGCAGCTTCGAGAGTGCCGACGCGGTGCTGGGTGCATTGGCCGACGATCAACCCGACATACTGATGACCGACATCCGCATGCCCGGCATGGACGGCTTCGAAATGATGAAGAAGCTCGAAAGCAACGGGCACACGTTGCCAATCATCGTCATGACCGCGCATGCCGATCTCGATAGCGCGGTACTCGCTTACCAGGGCGGCGCGTTCGAATACCTGCCCAAACCGTTCGACGTGGACGAGGCCGTCGCGCTCGTGCACCGGGCGAGCACGGCGATCGACAAGCCGAGCGAGCTCGCGGCGCCAAGGCCGTCGTCGATGGCCGCGATGATTGGACAGGCTGCGGCGATGCAGGACGTGTTTCGAACCATCGGGCGTTTGTCGAAGTCGAGCATGAACGTTCTGATCACCGGCGAGTCCGGCACCGGTAAGGAACTCGTCGCACGCGC
>CAZISL010000028.1:0-33264 GCA_964541975.1 uncultured Chromatiaceae bacterium
CCCAGGGCGGAGGCGTAGTTCCACCAAGTGGTGGCGGTAACTCGGCGCCTTCGATTTCGGGTTCTCCGGGCAGCGAAATCGCGCAGGATAACGCTTACAGCTTTACTCCCAGTGCAAGCGACGCAAACGGCGACGCGCTGACGTTCAGCGTTTCGAACCTGCCTGGATGGGCCGCCTTCAATACTGCAAACGGAAGTTTGTCGGGCACTCCGGGACCCAACGATGTCGGAACTCACCCGGATATCGTCATCAGCGTATCCGACGGACAGGATGCCGCTTCTCTGTCAGCCTTCTCGATCGAAGTGCTTGGGTGGGCCAACGGAATGGCAACATTGAGTTGGGCAGCCCCGACCGAGAATGTGGACAACACTCCTCTTGAGGATCTTGCCGGATATCGCATCTATTACGGCAAGACTTTAGGCGGTTATCCGAATTCTCGGACGATTAACAACGCCGGGTCTATGACCTACGTAGTCGATAATTTGTCGGCCGGTACGTGGTTCTTTGTCGTCACGGCGCGCGACGATTTTGGCAACGAAAGCACGTACTCCGATCCCGCGAGTAAAACGATCGTCGAGCCATAACGGACGCCAATTGATAAATAGAACGAGCGGGCGATCCCATTGGCTGGGATCGCCCGTTGTTTTATATGGCGTTTAAAAAAAGATCTCGGCTGGAGCCGGGTGGCTCAGGAAGGCGGTAGGGCTCGCCGTCAGGCCGTAGGCTCCCGATTGCAGCACCACGATTAAATCCCCGATATCGCAGCGTGGTAGTTCCATCCTGTCTGCAAGTAAATCGAGTGGTGTGCACAGCGGCCCGGTTACTGAGGCAATCTCAATATTGTCACTACCCATGCGATTGCCCGCGACTACCGGGTAGTTTTTCCGCAGAACTTGGCCGAAATTGCCAGAAGCGGCAAGATGATGATGCATCCCGCCGTCGACGATGAGGAACACTTGGTCGCGGGAAAGTTTTCGATCAAGGACGCGGCAGACGTAGATGCCGGATTCGCCGACGAGATATCGCCCAAGTTCCAAAACGACCTCCGCGTCTGGCATGGCCGCTCGAATTCGTGGCAGGAGGATTTCCAGGTTTTCGGCGATGGGCTCAATTTCCAATGGTTCATCACCAGGGAAATATGGAATGCCGAAGCCGCCCCCAATATTGAGCATTTTGATGGTCGAGTCGGTCGACTCACAAAGTTTAACTGCCAGTTCCACGGTTTTTTGCTGCGCTTCGCAGATCGCTTGCTGGCGCAAATTTTGTGAGCCGCAGAAAATATGAAATCCGCGAAACTCCACATCCAGCGATCGCAAGTGCGCGAGAACCGCTGGCACCCGCTCCGAGTCGATGCCGAAAGGTTTCGGGCCGCCAGTCATTTTCATACCGGATGTCTTGAGTTCGAAGTCCGGGTTGACGCGAATCGCTACAATCGGTCGTTTGCCGCACGCTTCACCCAGCCGAACGATGCGTGCCAGCTCGGTTTCCGATTCGATATTGATGGTGACGTTATTCTTGATCGCGAGTTCGAGTTCGTCCTCCGACTTACCCGGTCCAGCGAAACTGATTGCGCGGGATTCGGTGTCGGTCGTGAGGGCGATCTGAAGTTCCTGGCCTGAGGCGACATCAAGGCCGTCGACCAGCGTACTCATATGACGGACGACTTCCGGCATCGGGTTCGCCTTGATGGCATAGTGCAAATGAATTTCATTTGGTAACTTGTGCCGCAGGTCCTCTACTCGATTTCGCATCGAGCTTCCATCATAAGCGTAGAATGGTGTTCGTCCGGCGCTATCAACCAGTTGCTGCAACTTGTGCCCACCGAACAACAGCTCACTGTCTTCATATTCAAGCGTTGCCAGCCGGGAATGTTTCAACGCGGGGCGGTTCTTCATCGCTGAGCCTCGGCAGTAGCTTCCCGCAGTTCGTCGCGAATTCGCGCTCTATCAATCTTGCCGTTGGCGTTGCGGGGAAGCTGTTCTCTCCATACCAAGTGATGTGGGATCATGAAGGTTGGTAAGTTCTTCCGGCAGTAATCCAATAGTTGGGTATCAACACTCTGTTCGTCGGTGCCGTCGCTTATTACGCCGACGATGAAAATCGCTTGACCAATGTCGGGATCTGGTATGCCGATGGCTACTGCTTCCGCGGCCAATTGAGATTTGTAGATGACCTCTTCGACCTCGTTCGGGCTAACGCGGTATCCTGAAGTCTTTATCATTTCGTCGTCACGCCCGATAAAAGTCAAATAACCCTCATCATCCGCGACGACGGTATCGCCTGACCATACCGCAACTTCCGGTATCGTCAGGCCGTCCGGTTGTCCTGGGGAAGGCTTGAATCGCTCCGCCGTTTTAGCGGTGTCGTTCCAGTAGCCAAGGCTTACCAGTGGGCCGCGATGGACCAGCTCGCCAGGTTCGCCGGGTTCGCATTGCGTTCCGTCAGGCCTTACGACCATTACTTCTGCGTTCGGAATCGACTTGCCGATCGACTCGGGTCTGTGGTCGACCTGGTCGGGTGGTAGAAATGTAGATCGAAACGCTTCCGTCAAACCATACATTAGAAATACTTGCGCACTCGGCATGGTGGTGCGCAATCGCTGCAGGGTCGTTCTGGGCATCGCGCCGCCGGAGTTTGTTATGTATCGAAGGCTGGCCGTTGCTTCGGCCGGCCATTCGAGTTTCGCGATCTGGATCCACAGCGGTGGCACGCCGGCCAGCCCGGTGATCGCTCCGTCTGCGACAGCTCTGATTACGTCCTTCGGGAACAGATAGTCCATTAGCGTAACCGATGCTCCGGAATGGAACGCCGTGGAAAGCTGGCTGAAGCCATAGTCGAAGCTGAACGGCAACACGGCGAGAAGCCGGTCACTCGGTCGATTCGCCAAGTATTCTGCCACGCTCTTTGCGCCCGCGACCATGTTCCGGTGCGACAGTACGACGCCCTTGGGACGACCTGTGCTGCCCGATGTATAGAAGATCGCGGCGATATCGCTGTCAATTGTCGGCCGGGCTCTCGATACATCTCCATGACAAATCAATGCATCCCATGTAAGTACTTCCAGATGCTCCGTTTGCGATGATGCAGCGGGCGCACCGTCGATTAGAATTACCGTGCGCAGGTCAGGGCAGGAGTCCAGATGATCATGAAGGTCCCTGAAGCGGGATTCAGTCGTCACCAGGGTCTTAACGTTGCAGTCCGTGAGAATATGAGTGACCTGGTCTGCTTTCAGAAGCGGATTGACGGGTACGAAGATTCCTGCTGCCAGCGTCGTGCCGAACATCGCCGCAACCGTTTCCGGTCGCTTGGAAAGGTAAATTGCCACGCGCTCATTTCGATCGAGGCCCGCCTTCTCCAGGCCGTTTGCCACACGCCGAATATCTTGCGCCAGGTCGCCGTAGCTGCGACGCTCCTTTTTGTAGACAAGCGCGGTGCTATCGGGGGCGGACTCCGCGGCAGATAGAATCAGTTCATGCAGTAGACGGGTCATCGGGGATTTTTCTGGCCTACCAAGCGATGCCTTCGTATCCGCCGATTTCGGGGGACGGGTCGTCAAGACGAACCAGGTCAATCACTTTTTGATCGGGTCGGCGCCGCGAAATGATTTTGGCGAATTCGGGACCTCCGTTTCCGATCACGATGACGTTCGCATGCTCCATCAATTTATCCGGTGAATCGACCATCAGGCTTGCTATATGCGGAATGTGATTGACAATGTATTCTCGATTGGCACCAACGAGCTTGGCCAGATTGACGTTTTCGTCGAACAGGCGAAGGTCGTATCCTTTGCCAATCAGTCTTTCCGCCAATTCAACAATTGGGCTTTCGCGAAGGTCATCCGTGCCCGCTTTGAAGCTGAATCCCAGGATTCCTATGCGTTTTTGCTCATGTGCAGTGATCAGGCGGAGCGCCCGGTCGATCTGAATTCGATTGCTGTCCATGATGGATTCGAGAACCGGTAAAGACAGATCCAGTCGATTCGCATGATACGTAAGCGCGCGTACGTCCTTTGGGAGGCAGGAGCCGCCAAAGGCAAAGCCCGGCTTGAGGTAATACGAAGAGATGTTCAGTTTGTGGTCTTTGCAAAAAATATCCATGACAGCATGGCTGTCGACATCCAGTGGTTTGCAAATTGCTCCAATTTCATTGGCAAAGGTGACTTTCAAAGCGTGCCAGACGTTGTCCACGTACTTGACCATTTCTGCAATTTCGATGGTTGTCGTGATCATTGGTCCTGGGAGACCCTTGTATAGATCCTGAAGCAGCGCCGCGCTTCGTGCATCCACCGCGCCGATTACCGTTTTCGGTGGATGATTGTAGTCGTACACCGCTGTGCCTTCGCGCAAAAACTCAGGGTTATTGCAGACGCCGAAATCTTTGCCTGCGCGCTTTCCTGAGGCGTTTTCGAGCGCCGGTATCACGAGGTCCCGCATCGTGCCGGGAAGGATTGTGCTGCGAATGACGACCGTGTGAAATTCATCCTTATTTTTCAAGGAATTGCCGATCTCGTTGCATACGAGTTCAACATAGCGCAGGTTTAAGCTGCCGTTTTCAGAGGACGGCGTACCTACACACACCAGCGAAAGGTCCGATTCTGCGATTGCTGCTGCCGGGTCCGTAACGGCTCGTAATCGATCATCCGCAGCGGCGCGCCTGATTATTTCTCCTACATCTTTTTCGATTATTGGAGACTGGCCTGCATTGATCAGGTCGACCTTGGTTTTACTTGGGTCTATGCCGATGATCGAATGGCCGCCTTCAGCGAGGCATGCTGCTGAAACGGTGCCGACATAACCGAGTCCGAATACTGCGATTCTCATAGTTTGCTAACGTGGTTAGGAGTTATTTTGCTAGATTGGGTAGAGTTCGAATCAGCAGATATTTGCTGTTTTTCGAATTACCCATGCGAAGCACGGATGCGCAGATACCGGGACTCCCGTCGTATCTGTTTGTCCGTCAATCATCTATTTGATGCCTGGCTGCCGCCGATGGTCCGGCGCGATACATCGTCGTAACCCGTGGCTACATCGTCTTTGGGTTTGGTAGCAGAGGAATCGGTTGGGGGCGTGTTGTCGGAATGTTTAGCGTCGATTCCGATTTCGGGTATTTCTGATTTCCGTCGCACGTTCGAAGGACCGCGTCGATCTGTGGGGCGGGGTGGGCCGGCCATGCTAATTGCCTTCCCCCAGATAACGACCTCTATCGTTTGCAGAAAAATCAGGAGGTCGAGCGTTATACTCGCATTTTTGATGTAGAAGATGTCATAGCTGAGTTTCTCGCTAGCATCCATAATCGAGGCGCCATATGGAAAATTCAATTGCGCCCATCCCGTCAAGCCAGGGCGCATATTGTGCCGGACGTTGTACATCGGTATTTCGGACGACAGCATCTCGACGAATTCGGGTCGCTCCGGGCGAGGACCGACGATGCTCATTTCGCCACGGAGTACGTTGAATAGTTGCGGTAACTCATCGATGCGAAAGCGTCTGATTATGCGTCCGATAGCAGTGATTCGGTTATCATTGCTGGATGCCCATTGCGGCCCGTCTTTCTTTTCCGCGTCTACGGACATACTCCTGAATTTTAGAAGAGGAAAGGTCTTGTTGCCGTGGCCGACTCGTCGCTGGCGGTAAAACACGGGAGCGCGAATGCCGCTCTCAATCAGGATTGCCGCAACGACGAAGAGGAATATCGGCGACGTAAGCAACAGAATTATCACGCTAAGAAGAATGTCAGTCATGCGCTTGGCGAAGCGAAATACCGAATTGGTGTAGCCCGCCTCGGTATATACGAACCATGTAGGGGACAGCAGGTCCAGGTCAATCTTGCCGGTTTCACGTTCGAGGAAGTCCAGAATGTCAGTTACGGGGATGCCGCGCCCTTTCAGACGCAGCAGCATGTTTACCGGCAACGTGCCACGACGCTCATCCAGTGCTACGACGATTTCCTCTATTCCAGGAAAATCGGGTACTCGATCAATTGGAATGATCGGATGCACCTGCGGATGGCGTTCTGCTGCTTCATGTTCATCGTCCGCGATGGCTGCGTATCCAACAATCTCGAATCGACGCCGATCTGAGGCGCGCCGAAGTCGGCCAATTTTTTCCGCATTTTCGCCAGTACCGAGCACGAGAACACGATTCTTGACGGTGTTGCTGTCAATGAGCCGAAGCAAGGTCATGCGTTCTAGTGAAATGAACGCGCAACTCAAGGCAATTGCGCCCGCTAGTACGCCGCGTCCGGAGTTGAGATACGGAACGAGATAGAACAGCATGATGTAACATACGCCGCCGATCATTACGCCGATTATCACGCGTGCAGCGGTCTCCCAGTGGCGTGGTCTGAGACGTGCGCGGTAGAGTCCCATTGCGAGTAATCCGAACATGACCAGGATCGCGAACGAGGTTGCTCTCGGCAGTAGCGGTCCGATATAGCGCGTTGCGGCATCTATGTCGAATTGAAAACGCAGCGCGGAGGCGAGGCAAAACGACAGTGACGCGAGTATGAAATCCGCACTCGCGAACAGGAAAGTTGGATTGAGAAGTCGTTTCGTCAACCGCTGTCAGCCATTTTTGTCGTTATTGTTAAAGCGCGCGCCGCGCTTGAGAGCGTCGCCAAGCAGTTGGAGGATACTAACTGATCCGCCCCAGTGGTCCTGTGACGCAATTCCCAATACCTGAACAGGGAGCCTGATTGCTGCTAGAAAATTTTTTTAGTTTGCCGTGCAATGGCTCGAATATTATATAAAAAAGTAGGTCAGACTTAACCATTGAAGTATATTGTATTGCCGCTCATTGTTCCATGTCAGTGGTGCTTGGTAGTCCGCTTGGCTCGTGCGTTGTCGACGACTGTGACCGCTGACCTTCATCTGCCAACCGGTTGATGGTCCAATAGCATCCCCCGTTGGAAGCGAGGATTCTCCTGGGCGGGCACACTTCAACTTAAAAATAGCGAATATAGTGATAATACGATTATTGGAACAAAAAGACCGTGCGAAGTGGAACTCGTTTGTCGATAATTCCGACCGCGCAACCTTCTTCCATCGCGTGGAATGGAAGGAGATCTTCGAAAATGCGTTAGGACACGCCGGGTATTATCTCCTTGCGGAGGAAGGCGGTCAGATTAACGGCGTCTTGCCGTTGGTACACATCCGCAGCCGCTTGTTCAGCAATATTTTGGCATCGACCCCGTTTGTCGCCTACGGTGGTGTGTTGGCCAATGACCAGAGTACCGCGGCGCTTCTCACGCAGGAAGCCGTTTCTATCGGTCAGAGACTCGGTGTTGATTTCATCGAGTTTCGAAATCGAGAGCCGGCGCAAACCGATTGGCCGTGCAAACCCGAATACGTGACCTTTCGAAAGGAAATTCCCACGACGAATGAAGAATGCATGTTATCGATTCCTCGCAAGCAGCGTGCGATGGTGCGAAAAGGCATCAAAAATGAGTTGGAGTCGCGCGAGGAAAAAAATCTCGACAATTTTTACGGCGTATTCTCAGAAAGCTACCGCAATCTCGGTACGCCGGTGCTATCTCGCCGATACTATGAGGCGATACATTCGTCATTCGGCGACGATTGCGAAATCATGACGATATTCAAAGGGGAAAACCCAGTCGCAAGCGTTATGAGTTTTTATTTCAAGGGCGAGGTCATTCCATACTATGGCGGCAGCCTCGCGGCCGCGCGCGGGCTGATGGCCAACGATTTCATGTATTGGGAACTGATGCGGCGCGCATGTGACCAGGGTATCAGGATCTTCGACTATGGCCGAAGCAGGGTTGGAACCGGCTCCTATCGTTTCAAGAAGCACTGGGGTTTCGAGCCGGAGCCGCTGCACTATCAGTACCATCTCGTGCGGCAGACAGCGATGCCCGATCTGAGTCCGGGAAACCCAAAATACAAAATGGCGATTTCGGCGTGGAAGCGACTGCCGACGGCCCTCACGCGTATTATCGGGCCGCTGATTGCCCGAGGGTTGCCGGGCTAGTTCACAACCTGACTTCGTGCTTACCGGTCGGTTCGTCCGACTCCGCCTTCTCCATAGAGTCGTCCGGTATCACGATCGTCTCCCCGTGCTCACTCGGATGCAATTCGACTGGCACCTTGGAGCCGGGTTCGTCTGTCTGGAAGGAAATGTCCAGCTGCCCGAGTGTGATCGTATCGCCGCTGCGCAGTAGGGCGCGTGAACGGCGTTTCCGATTGACGAGAATCCCGTTCTTGCTGTTCAGGTCTTCGATGACGAAGATTCCCGAGATGCAATCGATCAGGGCATGCCGGCGGCTGACCTGCTTGTCCACGATGACGAGATCGTTGGCGTTGCTGCGGCCAATAACGATCGGAAAGCTCGTAGATCTAACCTGTTCGACGAATTGACCTGCGCGGAATACCGTTAGGTTGATCGCCGTTGCAGATTGCTGCGCCGGGGTTTCGGGCGCTTTCTGCAGTGACTTCTCCTGGTCGCGGTCTTCGAACCACTGCCAGCGCAATTCCTGCACCACCGCGTCGATCGCCTCGATGGTGACTTTTTCCTGCTCCTCGACCATACATGACATCAGCGCCGTGTCGGCGAGCGTGTTGATCAGACGGGGGATGCCAAAGGACAGGCGGTGGATCTCCCTGATGGCTTCCGGTTCGAAAATCTTGTCCGCATCGCCGCCGGCGACGGAAAGGCGATGACGAACGTAGTCGAAAGTCTCGTCTTCGCTGAGGGCATCCAGCCGCTGACGCAGTCGCGACCGTTGGCGAAGCTGCGCCAATCCTGGTGAGTCCACGACGTCATCAAGGCCTCGCTGCCCGGTCAATACGATGGACACGATCTTGCGTTCGGCAGTATCGATGCACGATAGCAGGCGAAGCTCCTCCAGTGCTGGCGCACTCAGGTTCTGGGCTTCGTCTACGATGATGACGACGTATTTGCCCTCTTTGTTCTTTTCGAGGAAGAACTCGCGCAGCGTGTCAAGCAGCAGTACTTTCTTCCTCGTGTAATTGGGCATTCCGAAAGCGGAGCAGAGTGCCTGCAGCAGTTCGATATGCGATAGCGTCGTGTGCGTCAGATTCGCGGTCACGTACTCGTCGCCCAGTTCATGCAGAACGGTATTCAGGACGGTCGTCTTGCCGATGCCAATTTCACCGGTAATGATGACGAAGCTGTCGCGGTTCATCAGCGCGAACTTGATGTTCGCAACCGCTCTCGCATGCTGCGACGTCATGAACAGGAAGCGCGGATCCGGCGAGAGATCGAAGGGGCGGCAATCCAGACCGAAATATTTCTCGTACATTATTGTTTTTCTAGTTGTTTTGGTTGTATCCGTCGTTTCAGAGAGGCAGTCCGCGTCGACCGACCAGCGAGTTGTATATCGTATTATAGATCAATAGCGATTTCGCCTGACTGGTACCGCAATTATGTCATACCTGCGGTTCCCGTAACTTCTCGTCGGCACGCGCCGGGGCGCTGGCCGGTCTATGCCCGATCGGGACGCTTGTGTATGATCGCGGCCCTGATCGGGCGATTAGCTCAGTTGGTTAGAGCGCCGTCTTCACATGGCGGAAGTCGCTGGTTCGAATCCAGCATCGCCCACCAGTTCCCGAGACCGCGAGCCGAATCCTACCAGCGCCAACCATCGCCGCGGTAGGTAATGCCGGCGGACAGAAAGTTATTGCGCACCGTCTGGCCGTCGGTGAGGTTGTCATCCTGGTCGTTAAACGTGTAGGCGTATAGGCCATATACCGACCAGTGCCGCTTGAACCAGTAGTCCATCCTGATTCTGCCGCGAATATAGTCGCGCTCGAATTGACGATCGGTGTCGCCGACGTCGTTCTGGGTGAAGGCCACTACGCTAATGAGCGTCGAGAAACGTTCGGTGAAGTTCTTGCGCGCCAGGGCGTCGATGTTGAAACGCAGGACCTCCGAGCCGTTCGAGTTCGGTGTAATCGACTGGCCGACAACGACCTTGTATTCGACGGTCTTGCCCTGTTTCGTCATCGTCACGTTGCCGATAAAGTTGCTCGAGTCGGATTTGAATTCACAGGGAAAAAACGGGATCAGTAGCGGCTCGCAGTAGGGTCCGCTAACGGGATCGAAATTGTTGGGCCGCGTGACTTCGTTCTTCGTTCGTGCCCACCCGAGGTCGGCGACCAATTGGGTCGTTTCCGACCAGGCGAACTCATAGACCAGGCTCAGGCTGTTGGTCTTGCTGTCGTTCGTCACGCGTAGATCGCGGTTCTCGGAATCGAATTTTGTCCATTGGGCGCGCAGACCGAGCTGGTGGCGGTAATTGAGCGAATGGTTCAGTGTCGCGGCGGCCGAACTATAGTCGTAGTCGTAGCGCCGGGAAACGATGTCTTCGTCGTACCTGACTTCCTCGTACCCGCCGTTCAACAGAAGGCTGTTCTTCTGTGATAACTGGTATTGCCAGTACGGCTGGAAAAACCAACGGCGCTGCTTGTCGTTAAAGAAGATGCGTTGGTCGCCGGAGCCGCCCGAGGAAGAGTCACCGGCGTCCTGAAATTCACTCGTGCGCAGACTCAGGTCGGTGTAGCCGTAGCTGGCGCCGGTTCCGGAGCGCGGGCTCATCCAGCTCGCGGCGCCGGTCAGGTAGTTGTCGCGGTCCTCGAGGTCTTCTTCGTCGTCGTCAGGATAAAAGCTGTAGACGATGCGAGGCTGCAGCGACACCGAGGCCCGTTGCGTGCGC
Organism: uncultured Chromatiaceae bacterium; assembly: GCA_964541975.1. Taxonomy (GTDB): domain Bacteria; phylum Pseudomonadota; class Gammaproteobacteria; order Steroidobacterales; genus SMWD01. The sequence goes on from CAZISL010000028.1 coordinate 10,690, forward strand.
CATTCCAGCGGCAGTCGCACGTCGAAGATCGTCCCCAGTGCAGATTCCGGGTTGTCCTCACTTTGCAGATAGCGGGGATTGGTGTCGAAGCGTGCGCCGCCCTGAATGTACGGTTTCAGGTTGAACTCGGCCGCCACGTCGACGGCTACTGACAATCCCGCCAGTACGACAAGTATTTGCAGTAAGCGACGGTATCTGTCTCCAGGCGCGCGGATTGCGCTGGTAATGGCCGGATCGTCTGACATCGTAACTGTTGACTGCTTCGATCAGCCTCAGGGTACGACAACGACGTCGCCGGGTTGCAGCAGGATGTTTTGTTCCAGGCGCTTGCCTTTCTCAATATCCTTGTAGTTGAACCGGATCGCGACAAGTTTGCCGTTGATGCGCCGCAGAACCTTGATGTCGCCCACTTGTGCGAAGGCGGTCATGCCGCCACCCATCGCCAATGCCTGCATCACGTCCATCTGACCGGCCGCGCGAAACTCGCCGGGCCGATTGACCTGGCCTAAAACATAGACTTTATTGCCCCCCAGGTCCCGAGCCGAGACCGTCACGACCGGGTCGGGAATATATTTCGACAGTCCCTCGACCAGAGTCTGGCGAACCCGCTCGACTGACTTGCCTTCGGCCTGAATATCGCCGGTCAGCGGAAAAGAGAACGCGCCGTCCGGTCTGACGATGACTTCCTGCTGCAGGTCCTCTTCCTTCCACACCGAGACCAGGAGGATGTCGCCTGGGTTGATGGTATACGGAGGGCGTTCGGGGGCGTTCGCCCCAGGATCCTCCTGGGAGAATGCCGGGCTCTGAGTCATTACCGCGCAAAGCGCCAGTGCAGCGGTCAGGCGTGAATAGCGGGTCGTCGAATTATTCATGTCCAGGCTCCGTCGTGCGGCCGGCTTCAAAATCGGCGGATACCATGCCATGAAAACGGGCCGAGGGACACAATGGCGCGCACAGTTATGTAAATTTCCGCCAGGCGCTGGCTATCTGCGCGAGCGATCAATCGAAGTAAGCGGCGGTCACGAAAAGCTGGTCTGCCTGGCCGATACGCCCGTGAAGCGCGCGAAATAGCGAATCAGGGAGATCCGCCGAGTGCGGCCGCGCTACGAAGCGGCTCGCGTCGAGGTCGAGTTCGACCCCGACCTCCAGAAAGTCCACGAAACGCTGCACCCGCGGCCAAATGCACTTGAACACGCTTTCCTTGGCGCTGAAGACCAGCTTCGCGAGCAAGAGGCCGAATTCGCTGGTCTCGATCACCGCCAGTTCGTGAGGAAGACAGATCATCGGCAGAAGGTTCCGGTCCAGTTCTTCCCGGGCCTCGAGGTCGAGGCCGATGCCGCCAACGTCGTTCCGGTGCGCGACCGCGGCGACCGCGGCGTCACCGCAGTGGGAAATACTGCCGACGATGCCGTCGGGCCAGACCGGCGCGCGTTGGGGCCCCGAAGGTATGGCGCAGTCGGCGTGGCCGAGGCCGGCGAGTGCCAGGCGCGCGCACGAGCGGCCGTGGATGAACTCGCGTTGGCGGCCAGCCGTCATCGCGGCAAGCTGTTCACGTTCCGTGCCGAGCAGGTTGAAATCGTCCGGAAAGTCCGTCGACATGAAGCAACGCACCTGCTCCGGGAACAGGCCTTCCAGGACTGTCATGCGTGAGGTCAATTGCGCACACCGAGACTCAAAGGGTCGTGCCAGTGTGCCTGCCGAGTTTGCCGCGCGCCACTGCAGTCGCGGTGCATCGGCTACCAGGCATTGCGCGTTGGGTTAGAATCCGCCCTCCATTCGACCGACCCGCACGCCTATGACGATCAAGACACGATTCGCCCCGAGCCCGACCGGTTTCCTGCACATCGGTGGCGTCCGAACGGCTTTGTTCTGCTGGTTGTTCACCCGGCATCAGGGCGGTAAGTTCGTCCTGCGCGTCGAAGACACCGATCGCGAGCGATCAACGCAGGAGTCCATCGACGCGATCCTTCGCGGCATGGAGTGGGTAGGCCTCGATTGGGACGAAGGGCCTTATTTCCAGACCGATCGCTTCGATCGTTACCTCGAAGTCCGTGACTCCTTGCTGGAGAGTGGGCACGCCTACCATTGTTACTGCACGCCCGAGGAGCTCGAGGAGATGCGTGCGAGGCAGATCGCGGCGGGTGAGAATCCTCAATACGACGGACGTTGTCGGGATCGAACCGAGGCCCGCGAGGGCGTCGATCCCGTGGTGCGTTTCAAAACGCCGCGCGACGGCGAGGTCGTCATCGACGACGCCGTGCGTGGTCGCGTGGTCTTCGCCAACTCTGAATTGGATGACTTGATCATCGTCCGCAGCGACGGTGCGCCGACGTATCACTTCAGCGTCGTGATCGACGATGCCGATATGGATATCACGCACGTGATTCGCGGCGACGATCACCTGAACAACACACCGCGGCAGATCAACATCATCGAGGCGCTGGGTTTCGATCGCCCGGCTTACGCGCATCTGCCGATGATTCTCGGTGAGGACGGGGCCCGGCTGTCGAAACGGCACGGCGCGGTCAACGTTCTCGAGTATCAGGAGCAGGGTTATCTCCCTGACGCGCTGCTGAATTACCTGGTGCGCCTCGGCTGGTCGCATGGTGATCAGGAAATTTTTTCTCGCGACGAAATGATCGAGCTGTTCAGGCTCGAAGACGTCAACGCCGCCGCGTCCCGATTCAGTCCGGAAAAACTGACCTGGCTGAATCAGCAATACATCATCAAGTCACCGACCGAAGAGCTGGTTCCGGGCCTCACGGCGCAGTTCGAGGCGATCGGGCTCGATCCCGCGGCGGGCCCACCGCTGGAGGCCGTCATCGAGGGCTATCGAGAGCGCGCGGCGACCTTGCGGGAACTCGCCGCAAGTTGCGGCTATCTGTTTAGCGACTTCGATCAGTTCGACGCGAAGGCGGCCAAGAAGAATCTGCGCCCGGTTGTTGGGGCGGCGCTGGCCGACGTGCGCAAAGCGTTCGGCGCGCTCGATGCCTGGCGGGCGGCGGACATCCAGGATGCGATCCAGGTTGTCGCGGATCGCCACGAACTCGCATTCGGTAAACTCGGTCAACCGCTGCGGGTGACCGTGACCGGCGCCGGCGTATCGCCGCCAATCGACGTCACCATCGAATTGGTCGGCCGGGAGCGCACACTGGCACGGCTCGACATGGCGCTCGAATACATCGCGCAGCGCGCGGCGGCGGCGGGATAGGACAGATGCGGCCATTCGAGTAATATCCGCTTGACCGTATATATGGCGCGCCGTATATTCGGCAGCCATGGATATCCAGTTCGCGTCATTCTTCCAGTTGCTGTCCGACGATACCCGGCTTCGCAGCCTGGCGTTGCTGGAGCGCGAGGGAGAGTTGTGCGTCTGCGAACTCGTGCACGCGCTCGGCGTAATCCAGCCCAAGATCTCACGGCACCTCGCGGCGTTGCGAGACGCGGGCATCGTGCTCGATCGACGCCAGGGGCAATGGGTCTATTACGCGATTAATCCCGAATTGCCCGAGTGGGCGAAACAGGTCATCGATGCCACGGTCGCAGAGGCGTCGAACCGAGAGACCTTCGCCAGCGACCTGTCCACATTAATCGACATGCCGAATCGGCCCAGCGCGAGTCGCTGCGCTTGAGTTCCAAGCGCCCTTCAAGCCAGGCGCAATGTCCCGTAGGGAAGTAGGATCGATGAAGACCAACAAGGATGGCATGAGCCTTTTCGAACGCTATCTGACCGTCTGGGTCGGGTTGTGCATCGTCGCTGGTATCGGTCTCGGGGAGCTGTTTCCCGGCGCGTTTCAGGTGGTCGGCCGACTCGAGATTGCGCACATCAACCTGCCGGTGGCGGTGCTCATCTGGCTGATGATCATTCCGATGCTGCTGAAGATCGATCTGCGATCGCTGAAAGACGTTCGCAGTCACTGGCGTGGCGTCGGCGTCACGGTATTTGTGAACTGGGCCGTCAAGCCGTTCTCGATGGCGTTGCTGGCATGGCTGTTCATCGGGCAGCTGTTTCGCGGGTATCTTCCGGCCGAGCAGATCGACTCTTATATTGCCGGGCTCATTCTGCTCGCCGCCGCGCCATGCACCGCGATGGTGTTTGTGTGGAGCCATCTGATGCGGGGCGAACCACACTTCACGCTGTCCCAGGTCGCGCTGAACGACGTCATCATGGTCTTCGCTTTCGCGCCGATCGTCGGATTGCTGCTGGGGCTTTCCACGATCACGGTCCCGTGGGACACACTGTTCCTGTCGGTCGTGTTGTACATCGTCGTGCCGTTGGCAATCGCGACGCTATGGCGTCAGCACCTGCTAAGCCGCGCCGATGGCCGCGCCCGTCTCGACAGAGTGATACAGGCCGTGCAGCCGTTCTCGCTAATGGCGCTGCTCGCCACGCTGATTCTGCTGTTTGGCTTTCAGGGCAAACGAATCATTGCGGAGCCCCTGATCATCGCGCTATTGGCTGTGCCCATTCTGATCCAGGTGATTTTCAATTCTGGACTCGCTTACCTGTTGAACCGTCAGGTGCGATCGCCGCATTGCGTGGCCGGACCGTCCGCGCTGATCGGTGCCAGCAACTTTTTCGAACTGGCCGTCGCTACGGCCATTGCGTTGTTCGGCTTCGAGTCCGGCGCCGCTCTCGCGACCGTCGTCGGCGTGCTGATCGAGGTACCGGTCATGCTGTTGGCCGTTCGCGTCGTCAATCGAACCAGGGGCTGGTACGAACGTCGTGGCGGTATTGTGCCGTTCGAAGAGTGCTGTCCGGCTGACTTGCAGTCCAAGGCCTGACGATCTGCTGGAAGCCCAGGGAGCTGGAAAAATGCAAGACAAGGTTTTCAACGTACTGTTCCTGTGCACTGGAAATTCAGCCCGGAGCATCCTGGCGGAGTGCCTGGTTAACCGTTGGGGCAAGGGCAAGTTTCGGGGCTTCAGCGCAGGGTCGCACCCGACCGGTGACGTTAATCCCATGGCCATTGAACTGCTGCGCCGGAACAACTTCGCCGTGGACGATTTGCGGAGCAAGGACTGGTCCGAGTTCGCCGTTCCGGACGCCCCACGGATGGATTTCGTGTTCACGGTTTGCGACAGCGCCGCGGCGGAGCAATGCCCGCTCTGGCCGGGTCAGCCGATGACGGCGCACTGGGGTACGCCGGATCCTGCGAAGGTGGAAGGCGACGAGGTGACCCGCATGATGGCCTTTCGTGCGGCGTTGTCGGAACTCGAGAATCGTATCTCGATCTTCGTAAACCTGCCCGTCGCTGCGCTCGATCGATTGAAGCTCCAACGGGAACTCGATGCGATCGGCAAGACCACTATCGCGGCCGACACCCGATAGCCATTCGTTCGCGAAAAAAAGGCCTGGTTCGATTGCCGAACCAGGCCCTTGTTTTATTTGGCGTCCCCAAGGGGGTTCGAACCCCTGTTGCCGCCGTGAAAGGGCGGAGTCCTAACCGCTAGACGATGGGGACGTAGCTTGCGTTTGGAGCTGGCGAGAATCTGGTGGAGCTAGGCGGGATCGAACCGCCGACCTCTTGCATGCCATGCAAGCGCTCTCCCAGCTGAGCTATAGCCCCGAAACTGCGGCGAGACTCTACGCGAGGCCAAAAACGCTGTCAAGAATCGCTCAAGCCGCTGATTATCTGCAGTTTTCGACGCCAAATACTGGGCTATGTCCGGGACCTCCTCAGCGGCCTATTCGGACGCTAATGCTTTATTATCCATAACATATAGGCCGGGATTCCGCCCAGCCAGCCGGGGCTCCAGAAAGATTTGATCGATTTTTTCGTCAATCCGATGTCATGGCACGCGGTCGCAGCCGCGGTCTGCCTGATGCTAGGCATATACGTCGCCGTGACCGGCAGCGGCGGGCTGCTGAACAAGCATTTCATCGGTGTCTCGCTGCTCGGACTTCTTTGGGGAGTGTATTTCGCGTTCGTGTTCTTGCCCTCGGGCGGATTCCGGCTGGACTCTGTGTCGTTCGCCGTCGAGATCGGGTTCATGCTGAGCTGGTTCGCAATGCTGTATTGCCTGTTGCGTGGGCCGTACCGGCAATCAATGCCCGAGACGGTGCGGCGCAGCCTGTATTTGTTCTGGATCCTGATCGTTGCCTCGGGTGGTCTTGTCGCGTGGGTCGCCTGGTCGGGCGCCGGCAGCGCCCGCACGGCCAACTACTACCATGTCTTTGGGCTCAGCGTATCGCTGTTGTGCTTCGCGCTGGCGGCGCAGCTGAAGCGTGATGCGCCCGTCGAAGACCGGTCCACGCTCCGCGCCCTCGCGGCGGCAACGGGCATCGTCGCGAGCGCGCAAGTCGTCGTGTTCGGCGTCGCGACGCTGGTCGGGTGGGCGCCGGACTGGCTTATGATTGCGCGCGTCGCCGCGACGGTCGTCGCGGTGTCGATCGCCTGGTATGCCGCGCGTCGCAGGCCGCAGTGGTCGCTTGAGATCTTCGTATCGCCGCAGGGCCGCGCTTATGTTCCACGCCTGATACCGATGCTCGCGGCGTTGCTGGTCGTGCTCGCATTGACGCCGCTGTTTCGCGCGATGGACGCTGACCGCGCGCAGCTGCTCGCCACCGGCATGATCGTGCTGTCGGGCGCGCCGATTGCCTTGTTGCTGTTCTCCGAGAACCTCAGCGCCCGCCTGCGCGTGTTCATCAGCAAGCACTTCCTGCCGTTTCGATTCGACTACCGGGAAGAGTGGCTCCGCCTGATCGACACGCTGGCGTCCCCGGAGCAGTCCATGCCCCTGCCGGAACGCGCGATCAAGGCCGTGGCGCAGATCGTCGGCGCGCCGGCCGGGATGTTGTGGCTTCGGGAGGAGGATGACGGGCCATATGTATGCACGGCCTCGTGGAATACGCGCATGCTCGCGGACGCGGAAGTCTTGCGCCATGATCCGGCGCTGACATTCATGTGCGAACGCCAATGGATCCTGGACACCGCCGAGCTCGATCGGGATCCCGAGATGTACGAAGGCTTGCGCCGGCCCATCTGGATGGAGCATCTGCCCGACGCGTTGCTGGTCGTGCCGCTGATCAGCAACGAGGAACTACTGGGTTTCATCGTTTTGTTCCAGGCGAGTTCGGCGTTTCGCCTGACGTTCGAAGAAATCGACCTGTTGCGTACGTCCGGCCGCCAGGTCGCCGCGCACCTCGCCCAGTACCAGGCGGACCAGCAACTCGCGGAGGCGCAGCAGTTCGAAGCATTCAACCGGCTGACCGCCTTCGTTATGCACGACTTGAAGAACCTTATTGCCCAGCAATCTCTGATGGTCAAGAACGCGGCCAAGCACAAGGGTAACCCGGCCTTCTTCGAAGACGCGATGGCAACGATCGAGAATTCCGTCGCGCGCATGAACAAGCTTCTGCGGCAGTTGCAGAGTGGCGATACGTCGGGCCCGCGTGAACGGGTGGGTCTCGGCGACGCGGTAAAAGACGCAATTACGAAGGCGGAGGCTCGCAAGCCCGAACCCGCCTTCGAGAACAAGGGCGAAACCCTGGCGGCGCAGATCGATCGCGAACGGTTCACCGCCGTCATCTCCCACCTGATACGCAATGCCCAGGAGGCCACGTCGCCGGACGGTAACGTCATCATCAGGTTGCAGGAACGCCAGGGAAATGCCGAAATCAGTATCCAGGACGACGGCTGCGGCATGCCGGCCGAGTTCATCCGCAACCGCCTGTTTCGCCCGTTCGACAGCACGAAGGGCAGCCAGGGAATGGGAATCGGCGCCTATCAGGCGCGCACGTTCGTCGTCGAGTCGGGCGGTTCGCTCGAAGTCGAATCGGAGCCGAACGAGGGGACGAACGTCAGAATTCGGCTCCCGGTCTCCCAATGATGCCGGTCGCGTGTCATAAGAACGCGAGACGCCGAGTGCGACGCCTGCCCGGATTTATCGCCGCGCATCGGGTAAATTGTCATGTTCATCTTTGACTGAGAGATCAAGTGGCGCATCAGAAGAAAAACCTGCTCGTCGTCGAAGACGATCTCGGCCTGCAGAGCCAGTTGCGCTGGTGCTTCGAGAGTTACGAGGTACTCGTGGCCGAAGACCGCGAATCAGCGCTGGCGCAATTGCGGCGCTATGAGCCGCCGGTCGTGCTCCAGGATCTCGGCTTGCCACCTGACGCAGAGGGCGTCAGCGAGGGGCTGGCGACGCTTCAGGAGACTCTGAACCTGGCCCCCGATACGAAGGTCATCGTGGTGACGGGTCATGGCGATCAGGAGAACGCGGTCAAAGCCGTCGGCCTCGGCGCGTACGATTTCTACCAGAAGCCCGTCGAGACCGAGACGCTGCAACTGCTCGTCGACCGGGCCTACCAGATCCACGAGCTCGAGCAGGAGAATCACCGTCTGCTGCGCAAGCAGAGCACGTCGCCACTCGATGGCATCGTCGCGGCCAGCGACGCGATGCTCCAGGTGTGTCGAATGATCGAGAAGGTCGCACCGACGAATGCCACGTCCCTGTTGCTGGGCGAGAGCGGCACGGGCAAGGAATTGCTCGCCCGGGCATTGCATTCACTGAGTCCGCGCGTCGACAAGGCGTTCGTAGCAATCAATTGCGCGGCGATTCCCGAGAACCTGCTCGAGAGCGAACTGTTCGGCTATGAACGCGGCGCATTCACCGGCGCGGTCAAGCAGACCAAGGGTAAGGTGGAAATCGCCGAAGGCGGTACGCTATTCCTCGACGAGATCGGCGACATGCCGCTCGCGTTGCAGACGAAGCTGTTGCGATTTTTGCAGGAGCGCGTGATCGAACGCGTCGGTGGACGCGAGGAGATCCCGGTCGATGTGCGCGTGGTGTGTGCGACGAACCAGGATCTGAAAGTCGCAATCGACGAGCACCGCTTCCGCGAGGATCTTTATTACCGCATCAGCGAGATCACCATCAATATTCCGCCATTGCGGGAGCGTGAAGGGTGTCGGCTCGTGATGGCGCGCACTCTGCTCGAGAATGCGGCGGCGAAGCAGGGGCGTTCGCTCAAGGGCTTCAGCCAGGATGCGCAGACCGCGATTCAGACCTATCGCTGGCCGGGCAACGTTCGCGAAATGGAGAACAAGATCAAGGGCGCCGTCATCATGGCCGAAGGCAAGCAGGTCACGGCCGCGGACCTCGGCCTGGGCGACGGCGATCGCCAGGGCCCGGACCTGAACCTGCGTGAGGTGCGCCGGGCGGCCGAGTCACGCGCGATCAAACGTTCACTGGTCTATTCGTCCGGGAATATTTCACAGGCCGCCAAGCTGCTCGGCATTACCCGGCCCACTCTCTACGACCTGCTGGACAAGTACGATATCGCCATCGAAAAGTGATCCCGGTCACGGTGGCCGGAATGGCTATTTGGCCGGATGGTCGATCAGGTGTTTCTCCCAGCGCAGTGACGTCGTCACGATCGTGTCGAGATCGTCGTACCGCGGGATCCATCCGAGGGTTTCCTTGATTCGATCGCAACCGGCGACGAGCGTCGCCGGGTCACCGGCGCGACGCGGAGCATCTTCGATCTGCAATGCGTCCCCATGCGCTTTCTCGACTGCCGCCAGCACTTCGCGAACACTGAAGCCGTGGCCGTAGCCACAATTTAGCGTCGTGGACTCGCCGCCCTTACGCAGGTAATCGAGGGCGTCCAGGTGCGCGCGCGCAAGGTCTTCGACGTGGATGTAATCCCGCACGCCTGTGCCGTCGGCCGTATCGTAGTCCGTGCCGAATACGTACAGCTTGTCGCGCTTGCCGAGCGCGGCCTCGCAGGCAACCTTTGTCAGCAGCGTGGCCTTGGCGGTCGACTGCCCGATGCGGCACTCCGGATCACTGCCGGCGACGTTGAAATAGCGCAATGTCACGTACGTCATGTCGTTGACGGCGCAGGTGTCGCGCAGCATCTGTTCGGTCATCAGCTTCGAGGTCCCGTACGGGTTGATCGGCGCCAGCTTCGAATCTTCGTCGCATACCCCGCTGTCGGGTTGTCCGTAGACGGCGGCCGTTGACGAGAAGACGAAATGTCGAACGCCGCCTTCGAGCGCACACTGCAACAGGTTGCGGCTGGAGCAGGTGTTGTTGCCGTAATACTTCAGGGGATTCTCGACCGATTCGGGGACGATCGTGTGTGCCGCGAAATGCAGTATCGTGTCGACGCCGCGTTCCTTGATGATGCGCGCCACCAGCTCGCGGTCGCCTGTGTCCCCGACGACGAGATCGCCATGCAGCACGGCGGACTTGAACCCCGTCGACAGGTTGTCGAGCACGACGATTTTCTCGCCGGCTTCGGCGAGTTGCCGGACGGTGTGACTGCCGATATAACCGGCTCCGCCGGTCACGAGTATGGTCCGTGAAGACATCGCTTAGTCCCATGTTCGCTCTTATTGCGGAGCACTGTAGAGCATCTCCCGGGCGCTGGCGAGCGCCCGTTTTACTTATGGTTCCGTGCCGGCCTGGGGTGGCCGGAGAGCGGCCCGGCGTGACAATTACTCATGGACGCAAGCGACCGCCGGCGTTAACTTAGCGGTCATCGAATTGAGCTTGTGGAGCCGCTTTGTTGGACCCCCATTCCGACTTTCTCGACCCGGACGAGCCGCCGCCGTTCGAAATTATCGACGTCGAGCCGGCCTATCCGACGTTGCTGGTCTGTGACCATGCGACCAATCGAATTCCCAAGCGACTCGGCGGCCTCGGCGTATCGGCGGTCGATCTCGAGACCCATTTCGCACTCGACATCGGCGCGGCCAACGTGACCCGGATCATGAGCGCGAGCCTGAGTCTGCCGGCGGTCCTGTCCTGCTATTCGCGCCTAGTCGTAGACTGCAACCGGCGGCTCGATGACCCGACGGCCTTTCCTCCGTACTTCGAGGAGATTTTCGTCCCCGGGAATCAGGGTCTGGATCATGACGACCGTCAGGCGCGCGCCGACGCGCTGTACTGGACGTATCACCGCGCTGTGCGGAATCAGCTGACGGCGCTGGAAGCGCATGCTCAGGCTCCTGCGATGCTCGCTATTCATAGTTTTACGCCGCAGCTGAACGGCCAGCAACGGCCTTGGGAAATCGGCATCCTGTGGGACAAGGATCCACGGATCCCGCTACCCTTGCTGGAAGCCCTGCGTCGCGAGCCTGGCGTCGTCGTCGGCGACAATGAGCCATACTCGGGCAAGCATCCGCATGATTTCACGATCGACTATCATGCCGAGGAGGCCGGATTGGCGCATGTATCGATCGAGATTCGCCAGGATCTGATCGCGACTCCCGGGGGGGCGAATCGCTGGGCTGGTATTCTTTCCGAAGCGCTACAGCCGATCCTTGCCGATCCGGGTCTGTACACGAACTGGACGGCCTGATGACAAGGGTGTCGCCATGCAACCAAAGCAACCGCCGCTGACGCTGGGCATCGAGGAGGAATACCTCCTCGTCGACAAGCAGACCATGGAGCTGGTCAGCGATCCGCCGCCGACGATCATGGAGGAGTGCAAGCGGCTGACGACGCGCGTGTCGCCCGAGTTGCTGCGTTCACAGATCGAAGTTGGTACGGGCGTCTGCAAGACGATCGACGAAGCGCGCAAAGATCTCGCTCGGCTGCGTGGGGTCGTGATCGAGGCGGCTGGCCGGGAAGGGCTCAGCCCGATCGCCGCGTCTACGCACCCGTTCGGGCACTGGACCTCACAGCACCAGACTAGCCTCGAGCGTTACCAGGACCTGACCGCGGAAATGCAGGCTGCCGCGCGACGTCTCGTGATTTGCGGCATGCACGTGCACGTCGGCGTCGACGACGACGAGCTGCGCATCGATCTCCTGAGCCAGATGCGCTACTTCGTGCCGCATCTGCTGGCATTGAGTACGTCTTCGCCATTCTGGGAGGGCCTGAATACAGGGCTGCGATCGTACCGGCTGACAATCTTCGACGCGCTGCCCCGCACCGGGCTGCCGCAGCGTTTCGACAGCGCGGCCGAGTATCAGCGGCACGTGGATGTCCTGGTGAACGCCGGGCTGCTCGAGGACGCGACGAAGATCTGGTGGGACATCCGTCCGAGCGCCCGCTACCCGACGCTGGAGACACGCATCTTCGACGTCTGTACGAATCTCGAAGACGCCGTGTCGCTGGCCGCGTTGACCGCTTGCCTCCTGCGCATGCTCTACCGTCTGCGCGTCAAGAACCAGCGTTGGCGCGTCTATAACCCGATGCTATTGAAGGAAAATCGCTGGCGCGCGATGCGCTACGGTATCGACGAAAGCTTGCTCGACCTCGCCAAGGGTGAGCTCGTTCCCGTGCCTGATCTGATCGAAGAGATCCAGGTAATCGTCGAGAAAGATGCCGAGGCACTCGGTTGCCAGGCGGAGATTGCACACCTGACGGATATCGTGACGCGCGGCACCAGCGCGCACCGGCAGGTTTCCATCTATGAGCAGGCTCTCGCGGAGGGTCGCGATGAGAAGGATGCGCTGAGGGAGGTGGTGCGTTGGTTGATCGACGAGACTGCGACCGGCGCTCAGTGAGCGAGCCGAATCAGTCTCAGTCGCTGGCACGTCGCGTGTCGGTCGCGCCGATGATGGATTGGACCGACCGGCATTGCCGGTATTTCTTTCGGTTGCTGACCCACGAAGCTCGACTCTACACGGAGATGGTGACGGCAGCGGCGGTGCTGCGCGGCGACCACGCGCGCTTGCTCGGTTACAACGAGGCAGAACATCCCGTAGCGCTCCAGCTCGGTGGCAGCGAGCCGCAGGAACTCGCGGACGCCGTGCGCATCGCCAGCGCCTACGACTACGACGAAATCAACCTGAACATCGGTTGCCCCAGCGACCGCGTCCAGTCTGGTCGCTTCGGCGCTTGCCTGATGGCCGAGCCGGAGCGCGTCGCCGAATGCGTCGCGGCGATGCACGATGCGGCGCCGGTACCCGTGACGGTCAAGACGCGGATCGGCATCGACGATCGGGATGACTACGAGTTCCTCCTGCAGTTCGTCGATAAAGTCGCCGCCGCGGGCTGTGATTATTTCGTCGTTCATGCGCGCAAAGCCATCCTGGCCGGGTTGTCGCCGAAGGAAAACCGGTGCATACCGCCGCTGCGCTACGACGTGGTCTATCGTTTGAAGCGTGAGTTCCCCGCGCTGACGGTGGTACTGAATGGCGGTATCGAGTCGGTCGCCCAGGTTCGCGAGCATCTGGAGCATGTCGATGGCGTCATGATCGGGCGCAAGGCTTACGGCGATCCATGGTTTCTGGCAAGCCTGCAGCGTACCGGCACGGGCGCGAGTGACAAGACCAGGCAAGACATCGTGATCGCAATGGCCGAATACGCCGCCGGTCAGATCGCGGCGGGCGCGCGGCTTCATCACATCAGCCGTCACATGCTCGGCTTGTTCACCGGGGTCCCCGGTGCGCGCCGCTGGCGTCGGTTCATCAGCGAGCGTGCCGGCCGCGACGGCGCCGACGAGCAACTGCTGATCGACTCCCTGTCTGTTTTCGATATTGCCGCTTGAATGCGCGCACCGTATTGGCGACACTTCGCCTTGTGGGCGTCGCGTAACAATCAAGGGAAGAATGCAAGCTATGGCGGTACGAAAAGAAGATGTAATGGTTGCGGATCGGCAAACAGCACCGACGATGGCCGAAATTGCGGACAGGCACGAACTCTACGAAGAGTCTGTGCAGTGCGTCGAAGAAGAATGCCTGTTCATTACCACCAACTTTCAGAAGATTCGTGGTCGCGCGCCAGTGAGTTTTCGTGAGGATTTCTGCGGAACCGCGAGCGCATGTTGCGAATGGGTGCGCGAGGGTGAGGGCAGAACGGCGATTGGCGTCGACTTCGATCCCGAGGTGCTGGCCTGGGGCCGAGCGAATCGCGTCAGCCGGCTCGGCGAAGAGCAAAAGCAGCGCGTCAAGCTGATCGAAGACAACGTACTGAGCGTCCAGACGGAAAAAGTCGACGTCGTCGGTGCCTTCAATTTCAGTTATTTCATTTTCCAGCAGCGGGAACTGATGAAGCAGTACTTCCGTTCAGTGTACGACTCGCTCAAGGACGACGGAATGTTCTTCCTCGATGCATTCGGTGGCTACGAAGCCTTCGAGGAAATGAAGGAAAAGACCAAGTACGACAATTTCACCTACATTTGGGAGCAGGCCGTCTACTACCCCGTCACCGGTGAGATGACGTGCTATATCCACTTCAAATTCCCGGATGGGTCGAAGATGAAGCGAGCCTTCGAGTACACCTGGCGCCTGTGGACGCTACCGGAGATCCTCGAAATGCTGTCTGAGACCGGTTTCAGGAACCCGACGGTCTACTGGGAAGGAACCGACGAGGACGACGAGGGCGATGGCGTATTCACGCCAGAGGCGAAAGGCGAGGCCGACGCAGGCTGGATTGCCTATATCGTTGCCGAAAAATAGGTGCTTGGCTCCGGCCGGGTTTATTCCGGCCAGAACCGGGCCGGGATTATGTCATATACTCTGCTCTGGAACTCATCGCGAAACCTATGGCCAGTAACGTAGAAAGCGCTCCCGGAGAAACCCTCGTCACGATCCTGTTCGCCGACGTCGTTGGCAGTACGCAGTTGTACGAGGCCCTGGGCGATGAGGGCGCGCGGGAAACCGTCCAGAAGTGTGTCGAAATCATGAAGGAAGCCACCGATCAATACGGTGGAACGGTGATCAAGACGATCGGCGACGAAGTCATGTCGACCTTTCCTTCTGCCGACGATGCAATGAATGCCGGCAGCCAGATGCAGAAGCGCATCACTAACAACTACCAGCTCACGGACAGTGGCGTCCCGGTCTCGATTCGTATCGGCTGCCATTTCGGGCCGGTGGTCTTCGAGGATCGCGACATCTCCGGACTATCGGTTATCACCGCCAACCGGATGACGTCGCAAGCCAAGTCTGGACAGATCATCACGACGGCGGTGACGGTCGAGCAGCTCAGCGGCGAATGGCGAGCGCTGGTCAGGCAGATCGATGTCGCGACCATGCGCGGTCAATCCGGCGAGGTCGCCGTGTTCGAAGTTCTGTGGCAGCCCGAAGAGGCGACGAGCATGTTGCCTTCGATCAAGATGGACAGGCCGCCCAGCGATTCGGTGGCGAAACTCGTCTTGCACTTCGGCGGTAAGGACGTGAAGCTCGGCGACGGTGTCCTGAAGAGCGCGACGCTCGGCCGGGCCGACGAAAACGACGTCGTCGTAAAGGGCAAGCTGATTTCGCGCATTCACGCGCGTATCGAGATGTCCAAGAACCGTTTTACGTTGATCGATGAGAGCACCAACGGCACGTTCGTTCAGCGCGACGACGGCGAAGAATTCTATGTGCGGCGTGACAGTACGGAGCTGACGGGGTCAGGAATCATCAGCCTCGGCCGCGTCGCCAGCAAGGGCACCGAACTCGCGATCGACTACAAGATCGAAACCTGAATCCAGATTCAACCGTGATCGGGGTCAGATCTTCAGATCTGACCCCGCGAGCGAAAAAAGGCGACCCACGGGTCGCCTTTTCTCGTTCGGTGGTTGGCGCATTCCGTTAGCTAAGCGCATTCACCACTTTCTTGTGCTCCACCCGCAGGGCATCCGGAAGATGCTCTTCGAAACTGTCGAAGTATTCCTCGATCGCCGTGAACTCCTCGCGCCACTTGTCGTTATCGACGCTCAGCAGTGCCTCGAGATCGCCTTCTTGCAGGTCGAGGCCCGACGTGTCGATATCTTCCGGCAGCGGCAGAGCGCCGATCGGCGTGTCGACCGCGTGGGCGCGGCCCTCGCAACGCTCAATGATCCAGCGCAATACACGCAGGTTCTCGCCGAATCCAGGCCACAGGAAGCGGCCGTCATCGTCGCGGCGGAACCAGTTGACATGGTAAATCGGCGGCAGGTTGTCGAATTTCTCCGAGAAGCCGAGCCAGTGTCCCCAGTACTGCGCGAAGTTATAGCCGCAGAAAGGCTTCATGGCCATCGGGTCGCGTCTGACGACGCCGACCTTGCCGATTGCGGCCGCGGTCGTCTCCGACGCCACGCTGGCGCCGATCAGTACGCCATGGTTCCAGTCCTTCGCCTCGTAAACCAGCGGCGCCAGTTCACGGCGCCGGCCGCCGAAGATGATCGCCGTGATCGGCACACCGGCCGGATCGTCGCTCAATGGCGAGTACTTCGAGTTGTTGGTGGCTGCGACCGTGAAGCGTGAATTTGGATGCGCCGCGGGTCCGTTGCCCGCTTTGTACGGCTTGCCCTGCCAGTCGATGGCCGGCTCGCCGACATTCTTTTCCTCCCACCACGGCTTGTTGTCCGCAGTGACCGCAACATTCGTGAAGATCGCGTTGTGCTGGATCATTTCAAATGCGGTGCGGTTCGTGTCTTCGTTGGTGCCGGGGACAACGCCGAAGTAACCGGCCTCCGGATTGATGGCCCGCATTTGGCCGTGGTCGTCGACGTGCAGCCAGGCGATGTCGTCGCCGAGCGTGCGAATCTTCCAGCCGGCCTGCGATTCCGGCGGCTCGAGCATCGCCAGGTTAGTCTTGCCGCAGGCAGACGGGAAGGCGGCCGCGAGGTAGTACTTCTTACCCTCGGGGCTCTCGACTTCCATCAGCAGCATGTGTTCAGCCAGCCAGCCTTCGTCGCGTGCCTGCCAGCTGGCAATCCGCAGCGCATGGCATTTCTTGCCGAGTAGCGCGTTTCCGCCGTAACCGGAGCCGAAACTCTGGATCATCATCTCTTCCGGGAAGTGCATGATGAAGCGGCGCTCGGGATTCAGGTCGCCCGTCGAGTGCAACCCGCGCACGAAGCGGCCATCCTGCTCGATTCGGTGCAGCGCTTTCTCGCCCATGCGGGTCATGAGTTTCATATTGGCAACGACGTACGGACTGTCGGTGATCTCGATGCCGAGGCGCGCGTACGGGGAGTCGATGGGGCCCATGCAGTAAGGGATCACGTACATGGTCCGGCCTTCCATGCAGCCGTCGTACAGCGCTTCCATCTTGGCGCGGGCCTCGTCGGGCTCCATCCAGTTGTTGTTCGGGCCGGCTTCGTCCCGGTGGGGCGTGCAGACGAAGGTCAGGTGCTCGACCCGAGCGACGTCGGTCGGGTCGGAGCGATGCAGGTAGCAGTTCTCGTAGTCGTCGTTCAGTTCGTGCAACAGGCCGCTGTCGAGCATCAGCCCGATCATCTCCTGGTACTCTGCATCGCTGCCGTCACAAAGCTTGATTTCGGCGGCCTTCGTCAATTCGGCGACTTCGTGCACCCATCGCTCTAGTGAAACGTTCGTAGTCTGCATGCCTTACCTCGGTGCGTTGTCCTGCTTTGGGTTGATTACCGGGCTGAATGGATTGAATTCTTATACGAGCCCGCGCGCGGGGAACGCGTATTATACAGCCGGACATCGCGGGGTCAGCGTGAAAATCATTGCGTGAAACACTTACGTCAACACGTTGGTGTGGTCGGCTGTCGCCGAGTGCCCGGTGTTTTTGCGCATCGATCAAACCGCCTGCACGCCGGATCAAAACTTAGAGTTTTTCTGGAAATATTCTGTAAGTATCTGATAAATATCATTTAGTAATGGATTGGAGTGTTTCAACACGTGACGACCTCGCCGCTATGTTCGGCGAGTATGGGCCCCTCGCGGACTGCCTCGATGGTTTCGCGCCGCGGCCCGAGCAGCTGGCGATGGCCGAGGAAGTTCGAGCCGCGATCCGGGATGGTCGTCACCTGGTCGTCGAGGCCGGCACCGGCACCGGCAAGACCCTTGCGTATCTCGTGCCGGCGTTGTTGTCGGGGCACCGGATCATCATCTCGACGGGCACTCGGACGTTGCAGGACCAGCTGTATCATCGCGATCTGCCGACGATCGGGAAGGCCCTTGGCCGGCCGGTCGACGTGCGGCTTCTGAAGGGACGAGCGAACTACCTGTGCCTCTATCGCTGGGATGCGTTGAAGTCGAATACTGAGCGCGCTTCCGCAAGTATCGCTGCGGATCTGCCGCGCCTGCAGCGCTGGGCCGACCGGACGCTGACCGGCGATATCGCAGAGATCGTTGATCTTCAGGAAGATTCGCCGGTCTGGCCGCGGGTCACGTCCACCGTCGACAATTGCCTCGGGACCCGGTGCGCGTGGTTCGAGGGCTGCCACGTGTTCGCCGCCCGGCAGGCGGCGCGCGAAGCTGACCTGGTGGTCGTCAATCATCATTTGCTGATGGCGGACCTGACGATGAAAGAGGAGGGCTTCGGCGAACTCCTGCCGGGCGCGGACGCGGTGATCGTCGACGAGGCGCATCACTTTCCGAAAGTCGCCCAGGGTTTCTTTAACACGACCGTCGGCAGCGGTCAGGTCAACGATCTCGTCGCCGATATCCGCGGCGAAGCGGTCCGGGCCGGCCTGTTTGACGGCGGCCTGGGCCGCGCTCTCGACGGCGTTCGCCATGCGGCGGACGATGCGCGCGCCGCATTGCCCGGTCGCGATGGCAATATCGCGTGGGCCGAGACGGGGGATCGGTTTCACGATGCATTGTTTGCCCTCGGCGAGGTGGTGGGCGAACTCGGCGAAGCTCTGAGTCCGATCACCGGGGGCAACGCGGGCCTCGCGCGCTGTGCCGAGCGAACCGAGTCTGTGCTGGGCGCCTTGGGCGTGATCCGTGATGCCGACGACGACGAGGTACTGCGCTGGATCCGACCCGGTGCGCGTTCGTTTACAGCGAATGTCACGCCGCTCGATGCATCGCGCGAAATTCGGACGTTGCTCGACGCGCGTCCGTCTACGTGGATCTTTACGTCGGCAACACTTGCCGTTCGCGATGATTTCCATCACTTCACGAGCCGACTCGGAATCGACGACGCGGAGATTCGCTCGCGTCGGATACCGAGCCCGTTCGACTTTCCACGAATCGCTCGCCTGTACTTGCCGAGCGGTCTGCCGAGTCCCAATGATCCGGACTACACCGAGCGGGCGGTCGCTGCCATGCTCGACGTCGTGCGTGCGAGTCGTGGGCGGGCGTTCCTGCTGTTTACGAGTCACCGGGCGTTGCGCCTGGCTGCCGACATACTCGCCGCTGCAGCGGATTTTGACTTTCCGCTGCTGGTGCAAGGGCAGTTGCCGCGAACGCGCTTGCTGGAACAGTTCTCGCAGCTGGACAACGCCGTGTTGCTCGGGACCGCGACTTTCTGGGAGGGCGTCGACATCCGTGGTCACGATCTCGTGCTGGTCGCGATCGACCGACTGCCGTTTGCGTCGCCGGGCGACCCGATGCTGGCCGCCCGGCTCGAGTCGATTCGCAATCACGGCGGTAATCCGTTTCGTGACTATCAGCTTCCCGAGGCGGTGTTGAGTCTGAAGCAGGGTGTGGGCCGACTGATTCGGGATTACGATGACTATGGCGTCGTCATGATTTGCGATCCGCGGATTCTCGAAAAAG
The DNA here is from genome assembly GCA_964541975.1 of uncultured Chromatiaceae bacterium. Classification (GTDB taxonomy): domain Bacteria; phylum Pseudomonadota; class Gammaproteobacteria; order Steroidobacterales; genus SMWD01. The sequence goes on from CAZISL010000028.1 coordinate 30,042, forward strand.
GCTATGGCAGGGATTTCCTGGCGAGTTTGCCCCCGATGCCGGTGTCGCGGGAACTCGCAGAGATCGAGGACTTTTTTGCGGCGCGGGAGGGTCCCAGTTCATGAACCAGATCGGCCTGGAATCCGTGCCGGGGGGTTTTCGCTGCCTGGCGATCGAGACATCGTCGGCCGTTAGCACTATAGCGGCGTGTGCCGGGACCCGGATCGCGCGGGCCGAATACGGTTCGCCCGGCGAGCAATCCCGCCAGGTTTATTCGTGCGTGCGGGATGTTTTGCGCGACGTGTCGTTGGAGTTGAGCGACCTCGATTGCATCGCATTCGGCGCCGGGCCGGGCGGTTTCACGGGTCTGCGCGTCGGCGCGGCGGTCGCCCAGTCGCTCGCCTTCGGCAACGAACTACGAGTCTGCAGCGTGTCGAGCCTTGCCGTGCTGGCTGCCGGTGCGATGCGGCGCCACGGCGCGTCAGCCATTGCCGCGTGCGTCGACGCCCGCATGGGGGAGGTCTATCTCGGCGTCTACCGGACCGGCGAGGGCGGGCTCGTCGCCGAACGAACCGACCGGCTCGTCGATCCGGCGAAATTTACATTGACGTCCGCTACGGACGCTTCGCTGTTGGCCGCCGGGGGCGGCTGGTCGGCGTACCCGGAGATGCTGAACGCGAACGCGTCGCTTATTTCGGCCAGCGATACCGATGCGTTTCCGGACGCAGCCGACCTGCTGATCCTGGCGGCGGCGGAGTTCGCCGCGGGCCGCACGATCGCGCCGCACGAGGCCGTCCCGAATTACGTGCGCAACGACGTGACGTCGTGACACATTTCGGCCCCGTTTCGCGTTTAGAATAGGCGCCCATGATCGACCTGACGAATCCCCGAACCGGCAACCTCGCCGGTTTTCTGGCCTGCACCGGCATGATGGCTTTCGCGCTGTATGCGCAGCATGTGCTGGGCATGGAACCTTGTCCCCTGTGTGTTTTCTCGCGCGTCGCGACGATAACGCTCGGCGCCGTGTTCCTGGTCGCGGCGATCCACGGTGCGCGAGGCCGGATCGGCAAGGGTGTCTACCTGGTGCTGGTCGCGCTCGCTGCGGCGGTGGGGGTTGGCATTTCCGCGCGCCATGTCTGGTTACAGAGCCTGCCAAAAGACCAGGTGCCTGCTTGTGGCCCCGATCTTGGCTTCATGCTCGAGACGTTTCCCCTGGCCGAGGTGCTGTCGACCGTTCTGTCGGGCTCCGGGGAATGCGCGGAGGTTTCATGGCGGCTATTGGGCCTGACGATGCCGGCGTGGGCACTCGTCGCGTTCGCGGTTCTGGGCGTGTGGGGAATCTGGGTCAACTGGCCGACGCGTGACGCTAGTCGGTCAACAGCATCTTCTCCATGATCGACAGATAGACCTGTCGCAGGCGGTCGATGTCTGCGACCGCGACCTGCTCGTTGACCTTGTGAATCGTCGCGTTGATCGGGCCAAACTCGATCACATGCGTGCCGCTCGGTGCGATGAACCGGCCGTCCGACGTGCCCCCGCCAGTCGAGAATCCCGGCTCGACACCGGTGACTTCCAGCACGGCCGCGCGGCTCGCTTCGGCAAGCTTCTCGATCGGGGTCAGGAATGGTTCTCCGGACAGGTGCCATTCCAGCGTGTAACTCAGTCCGTGGGCATCGAAAAACTGTTCGACGAACTGCTGCAATTTGCCGTACGTCCAGACCGTCGAGTAGCGGAAGTTGAAGCGTGCATACAGGGAGCCGGGAATCACGTTCGGCGCGCCCGCATCGCTCGCCAGTTTCACGACCTGGAAACTCGTCGGCGGAAAGAATTCGTTGCCCTCGTCCAGAGTATGCGCGAACAGTTCGGTCAGGACCGGTGCAAATCTCTGGATCGGATTGTCCGCGAGCTGCGGATAGGCGACGTGGCCCTGCTCTCCATGGACAGTCAGCATCCCGCTAAGCGATCCGCGCCGCCCGATCCGGATTACGTCTCCGAACTCGGCGTGGCACGAGGGCTCGCCGATGACGCACCACTCGATCCGTTCGCCCCGGTCTGACAGCGCTTCGATGACCTTCTTGGTGCCGTCGCGCGCACGGCCTTCCTCGTCGCTGGTGATCAGGAATGCGATGGAGCCCGCGTGCTGAGGATGACGTCCCACGAATTCCTCGGTCGCGACGACCATGGCGGCGAGGCTCGCCTTCATGTCGGCGGCGCCGCGACCATACAGAACGCCATCCCGGATTTCCGGCGTGAACGGTTCAGTGTCCCACTGGTCGAGCGGGCCCGCGGGTACGACGTCCGTATGCCCGGCGAAGCAGAGAACCGGCCCGTCGGTACCGCGACGCGCCCAGAAGTTCTGCACCTCGCCAAAGGGCATGTCTTCGATCGAAAAGCCGAGTGCAGACAGCCGCTCGGCCATCAACTGCTGGCAACCTTTATCCTCCGGCGTAACGGATGCGCGGCTGATGAGTTCCTTGGTCAGGTCCAGCGTTCTGGTCATTGGTCAGCGTCCGCGGTCTTGCTCGGTCGTCGCTTATCGCGTCGATCGTCGCGTTACTTGAGACCGAGTTCCTCGTATGCGTACTTGTCGAAGCCGAGCAGCAAATTGCTGCCCGTGTCGAGCACGGGGCGCTTCATCACGGTCGGGTAATTCAATATCAATTCCCGTGCCTTGCCCGCGTTGAGATCTTCGCGGTCGAACTGGGGAATCTTCCTCCATGTGATGCTGCGCTTGTTCAGCAGAGCTTCCCAGCCGAGTTTTTCCTGCCATTGTTCGAGGATGGATTCTTCGACGCCTTCGGCTCGCACGTCGATGAATTCATATTTGATGTCGTGGTCGTCGAGCCAACGCGTCGCAAGCTGGCAGCTGCCGCAACTGCGGATCCCATATAGCGTTGTCATGGCTTAAGGTTTCGTTCCAAAACACAGATGTTGATCTGAGTAGCGCGGATTCGGGGCACGAAGCCGTCGCCGTTACTCGGAGCGTAACAGATCGTTGATCGCGGTTTTCGCGCGCGTCTTCTCGTCGACGCGTTTGACGATCACCGCGCAATACAAGCTGCACTCGCCGATCCTGGAGGGCAGCGTCCCCGGCACGACGACCGACCCGGCCGGCACGCGACCATAAATGATCTCGTCGTTTTCGCGGTCGTAAATCCGGGTGCTCTGACCGATGAACACGCCCATCGATATGACGGCGCCGCGTTCCACGATGACGCCCTCGACAATCTCGGAGCGCGCACCG
>CAZISL010000029.1:0-15942 GCA_964541975.1 uncultured Chromatiaceae bacterium
AGTTCCTGTCAGGAAGATGCCGCCCGCGGGCAACGGAGCAAGACCTGGCATCGGGGCTCGATTTGGGCTCCGGCGCCGAAAGATCGGGGCCCAGATTGGGCTATGAGGCAGGACGGGAACGGCGGGATGTCCTTTTCGGAAATAAAGCGCAGCCTTGCGAGCCATTCCGAAAAGGACATCCCGGCGGTCACGGCCGGAAACAAAGGCGGTGGCCGGCAATAAACGCTGCAACCGTAAACAGAGACAGTAACGATAAACATGTGCCGAAGCTGAAACTTCGGCTCGATCGATGCAGGTAGCAACAGGCCAGTAGCTCAATTGGCAGAGCGGCGGTCTCCAAAACCGCAGGTTGGGGGTTCGATTCCCTCCTGGCCTGCCAGCATCGAACAACGGATTCTTTTTCAGGGCGAATATGAGCACGAAAGCTGAGGTGACGCCGGGTCCTCTGGACACGGTCAAACTGGTTTTGGCTGCTGCCGCACTAATCGGCGGTATCGTCGGCTATTACTGGTTCGAGGAAGAGTCGCTGTTGCTGCGCGTTGTCGGCGTGCTCGTTGGCCTGGGCCTGGGCATGCTGATCGCATTTCAGTCGACCCAGGGTAAGGAGCTGTGGCGCTTCATCCAGGGTTCTCGCGTTGAGTTGCGTAAGGTCGTCTGGCCGACGCCGCAAGAAACGATGCAGACGACGCTGACCGTGCTCGTGTTCGTACTGATCATGGGTATCTTCTTCTGGCTCCTGGACATGGGGCTCGGAGCGATCGCCCGCCAGGTTACCGGCGGCGGAGGTTAAGGCATGGCGCTGAAATGGTATGTCGTTCATGCCTACTCGAACTTCGAGAAGAAGGTGAAGTCCTCTCTCGAGGAACGGATCAAGCTGAACGGTCTGGAAGACAAATTCGGCAAGATTCTCGTGCCGACCGAAGAGGTCGTCGAGATGAAGGAAGGCAAGAAACGTTCGAGCGAGCGCAAGTTCTTCCCCGGCTATGTTTTGGTCGAGATGGAACTGGATGAGGAGACCTGGCACCTGGTCAAGAGTGTGCCGAAGGTCCTCGGATTCATCGGCGGATCCAGCGACAAGCCGGCGCCGATCTCCGAGCAGGAGGCGAATTTCATCCTGAGCCGGGTCGAGGAAGGCGTGGACAAGCCGCGGCCGAAGGTCCTGTTCGAGCCGGGCGAGGTGGTGCGCGTCGTCGATGGTCCGTTCAACGACTTCAATGGCGTCGTCGAGAACGTGAATTACGACAAGAACAAGCTCCGCGTCGCAGTGCAGATCCTCGGGCGTTCGACGCCGGTGGAGCTGGAGTTTACGCAGGTGGAGAAGAGTTAACGGGGTCAGAGTAAAAACTCGCGCAGCGAGTTTTTACTCTGACCCCAACGGTTGGTTGGTGTCAGGCTTGTCGTCTCGCCCACGTAAGTGCAGTGGGGAAGACCGCCAGGGCGATAAGGGAAGCCTGACACGAGCCAGTTGCTCGAAAACGACGGGGTCCGACCCCGAAAACCCATCAATGGGGAGCCGCGAGGCGTTGGTACCCGGAGAGGTTAGAAATGGCTAAAAAAGTAGAGACTTACATCAAGCTGCAAGTCCCTGCCGGCAAGGCGAACCCGAGTCCGCCGGTCGGCCCGGCACTGGGTCAGCATGGCGTGAACATCATGGAGTTCTGCAAAACATTCAATGCAGAAACCCAGGGCGTCGAGCCGGGGATGCCGATTCCGGTCGTCATCACGGTTTACAGCGACCGCAGCTTCACGTTCATCAAGAAGACGCCGCCGGCAGCGATCCTTCTGAAGAAGGCGGCCGGCATCAAGTCCGGCAGCGGCACCCCGAATACCGTCAAGGTCGGCAAGGTCAATCGGGCACAGCTCGAGGAGATCGCCAAGACCAAGGATCCGGACCTGACTGCGGCTGATATGGACGCGGCGGTTCGCACGATCGCCGGCAGTGCCCGCAGTATGGGCATCGACGTGGAGGGTGTCTGAGATGGCAAAACTGACCAAGCGCCAAAAGGCGTTCCAGGACAAGGTTTCGCGTGACGACGTCCATACGGCCGAAGAAGCGCTGAAGATCGTTAAGGAATTGGCCTCTGCGAAGTTCAGCGAGTCTGTCGACGTATCGGTGAACCTCGGTATCGACCCGCGCAAGTCCGACCAGGTCGTGCGCGGCTCCGTCGTTCTGCCGCACGGAACGGGCAAGGAAGTCCGCGTCGCCGTGTTCACGCAGGGTGAGAACGCCGAGAAAGCCAAGGCGGCAGGAGCCGATATCGTCGGCATGGACGATCTCGCTGAGGCAATGAAGGGTGGCGACCTGGATTACGGCACGGTCATCGCGACCCCCGACGCCATGCGCGTCGTCGGTCAGCTCGGTCGTGTGCTGGGCCCGCGCGGCCTGATGCCCAACCCGAAGGTCGGCACGGTCACACAGGACGTCGAGGCAGCCGTCAAGGCGGCCAAGGGCGGCCAGGTCCGCTTCCGTGCCGACAAGGCCGGCATCGTGCATTGCGCGATCGGCAAGGTCGACTTCGACGTCAAGGCGCTGCAGGAAAACATGGCTGCGTTGCTCGCCGACGTGGTCAAGTCCAAGCCGGCATCTGCTAAGGGTCAGTACCTGAAGCGCATGTCGGTTTCGTCGACGATGGGCCCGGGTATCGTGGTCGATCATTCGACGGTTGAAGCTTAACGATTGAAAGGGGTCAGACCCCGGTTTCACTAACCGAATGTTGGTGAGATGAAAGAAGTACGTGAAATCGGGGTCTGACCCCGGTTGCACGCATCAAAGACCGCAGGTGGTTGGAGAGAATTATCTCGACAGCCTTAATCGAATTGTCCGCGAGGACGATGACCTGCGCAGATGGTGTTACTCGAATCAGGATCTCCTGGTGACGGTCACCATTGACAGTAGTGACAACGAGGCTAGGAGATAGGAATGGCACTCAGACTCGAAGACAAACAGGCTGTTGTCGCCGAGGTGAACGAGATCGCCGCGCATTCGGAGTCGGCAATTGCCGCAGAATACCGCGGTTTGAGCGTCGCGCAGATGACCGAGTTTCGGGCCAGGGCCCGCAACGAGGGCGTCTACGTGCGCGTGATGAAGAACACTCTGGCGAGACGGGCCGTTGAGGGCACTGATTTCGAATGTCTCAAGGAAGCGTTGCAGGGTCCGCTGCTGCTCGCATTCTCCCGTGAAGATCCAGGCGCCGCGGCGCGGGTCATCAAGGAGTTCGCGAAGGAGAACGAGGATCTCGCAACCAAGGCAGTCGCGATCGGTGGTGCCCTTTACGGCGCCGAAGATCTCGGCCGCCTGGCCAGTCTGCCGACCCTGGATCAGGCCCGCGCGATACTGCTGGGCGTGCTGCAGGCACCGGCGTCGAAGCTCGTCAGGACGTTGGCGGAACCGCCGGCGATGCTGGCGCGTGTGCTCGGCGCTCGCGGCGAATCCGAGGCTGCCTGAGACATCGAATTGCAGACAATCGAACTAAATACCTATTGAGTAACACTAAATAATCTGGAGAACGAAGAAATGGCACTTTCTAACGAAGATCTGCTCAAAGAACTGAGCGCAAAGCCCATCATGGAGGTCGTCGAGCTGGTCAAGATGCTCGAAGACGAGTGGGGCGTATCTGCTGCTGCTCCGGTTGCTGTGGCTGCGGGCCCGGCTGCCGGCGGTGAAGCGGCCGCCGAGGAAGAGAAGAACGAGTTCGACGTTGTGATGTCGAGCTTCGGCGAAAACAAGGTCTCGGTCATCAAGGCCGTCCGCACGATGACGGGTCTTGGCCTCAAGGAAGCCAAGGACATGGTCGAAGGCGTGCCTGCCACGATCAAGGAAGGCGTTGCGAAGGACGAAGGCGAAGAGCTGAAAAAACAGCTCGAAGAGGCCGGCGCAGCTGTCGAACTCAAGTAATCAGGCTGAGCGATGCCGGCGCCGCGAGAGCAGCGCCGGCTCGTTGTTGACTGCGGGGGTGGTGCAAATCACCCGCTGCGGTCTGTGTGCGTCCTCGTGGCGCATTAATGCGTAGCAATACAGAGGTGCTACTTCATGGCGTATTCCTTTACTGAGAAGAAGCGGATCCGGAAGGACTTCGGTAAACGTTCCAGTATTCTGGACGTTCCCTATCTGCTGGCGATCCAGGTTAATTCTTACAGGAAGTTCCTGCAGGAAGACACACCCGTGGACGCCCGCAAAGACCAGGGCCTGCATGCTGCTTTCAAGAGCGTTTTCCCGATCGTCAGCTATTCGGGTAGCGCGGCGCTCGAATACAGCAGTTATCGCCTCGGCGAGCCGGTGTTCGACGTTAAGGAGTGTCAGTCTCGCGGCCTGACGTACGCGGCACCTCTGCGCGTGCAGGTCCGACTGGTTATCTATGACAAGGAAGGCGCCAAGAAGGCCGTCAAGGAAGTTCGTGAGCAGGAGGTCTATCTCGGCGAGATGCCGCTGATGACCGATCACGGTACTTTCGTCATTAACGGCACCGAGCGGGTCATCGTTTCGCAGCTGCACCGTTCGCCGGGTGTGTTTTTCGACCACGACAAGGGCAAGACGCATTCATCCGGCAAGCTGCTGTTCTCGGCTCGCGTGATCCCCTATCGTGGTTCCTGGCTCGACTTCGAGTTCGACCCGAAGGACAGCGTGTTCGCGCGTATCGACCGCCGCCGCAAGCTGCCGGTGTCGATTATTCTGCGCGCGCTCAACTACACCAATGAAGAAATGCTCGACATGTTCTTCGAGAAGATCGGCTTCGAGCTGTCCGACAAGGACATCAAGATGGAACTCGTCCCGCAGCGTCTGCGTGGCGAGACCGCGATGTTCGATATCGTGCTCGGCCGCAAGCTGATCTGCGAGGAAGGCAAGCGGATCACCGCTCGCCATGTGCGCGAGATGGAGAAGTCCACCGTCAAGGCGATCTCGGTGCAGCAGGAATACCTCGTCGGCAGGATCCTCGCGCACGACGTCGTCGATACGGAGACCGGCGAGCTGATTGCCACTGCCAACGACGAGCTGACGCTCGAGATCGTCGAGGCGATGATCGAGAAGGGCATCACGAAAATCGAGACGTTGTACGTCAATGATCTCGATCAGGGCCCGTATCTGTCGAACACGCTGCGTATCGACGCGTCGCAGACGCGCCTCGACGCGTTGGTCGAGATCTACCGCATGATGCGCCCGGGTGAGCCGCCGACCAAGGACGCGGCCGAGAACCTGTTCCAGAACCTGTTCTTCAACCCGGAGCGCTACGATCTGTCGGCCGTTGGCCGTATGAAGTTCAACCGTCGCGTAGGCTTGCCGGATGAGCCGGAAGAGCCGGACGAGGACTACAACCCGAACACGCTGAGTCGCGAGGACATCATCGCGGTTCTGCAGGTCCTCATGGACATCCGTAACGGTAAGGGCGTCGTCGACGACATCGATCACCTCGGCAACCGCCGCGTGCGCAGTGTCGGCGAGATGGCCGAGAACGCATTCCGCGTCGGCCTCGTCCGCGTCGAGCGTGCCGTCAAGGAGCGCCTGACGCTGGCAGAATCCGAAGGCCTGATGCCGCAGGAAATGATCAACGCGAAGCCAGTTGCCGCTGCCGTGAAGGAATTCTTCGGTTCGAGCCAGCTGTCGCAGTTCATGGATCAGAATAATCCGTTGTCCGAAGTCACGCACAAACGTCGTGTATCGGCGCTCGGTCCCGGCGGCCTGACGCGCGAGCGCGCCGGCTTCGAAGTGCGTGATGTGCACCCGACACACTACGGTCGCGTCTGCCCGATCGAGACGCCTGAAGGCCCGAACATCGGCCTGATCAACTCGCTGTCGGTCTATGCGCGGACGAACGATTACGGCTTTCTCGAGACGCCATACCGGAAGATCGTGAAAGGCAAGGTCACCGACAACATTGAGTACCTGTCGGCAATCGAGGAAGGCCAGTACGTCATCGCCCAGGCCAACTCGGACCTGACGCCGAAGGGCGAGTTCGTCGAAGAGCTCATCTCCGTGCGTCACCAGAATGAATTCACGTTGCTGCCACGCGAGCGCATCGATTTCATGGACGTGTCGCCGAAGCAGATCGTATCGGTCGCGGCCTCGCTGATTCCATTCCTCGAGCACGATGACGCGAACCGCGCGTTGATGGGTTCGAACATGCAGCGCCAGGCGGTCCCGACGCTACGTTCGGACCCGCCGATGGTCGGTACCGGAATGGAGCGGGCCGTCGCCGTCGACTCCGGTGTCACGGTCGTGTCCACGCGCGGTGGTATTGTCGATTCGGTCGATGCGTCACGCATCGTCGTGCGTGTTAACGATGACGAGACCAGCGTGGGCGAGTCCGGTGTCGACATTTACAACCTGACTAAATACACGCGTTCCAACCAGAACACCTGTATCAACCAGCGGCCGCTGGTCAACGGGGGCGACCAGATCGCTCGCGGCGACGTGCTGGCGGACGGCGCATCAACGAGCATGGGCGAGCTGGCGCTTGGTCAGAACTTGCTCGTCGCATTCATGCCGTGGAATGGCTACAACTTCGAGGACTCGATCCTGATCTCCGAGCGTCTCGTGCACGAGGATCGCTTCACGACGATTCACGTCGAGGAGCTGACCTGCGTCGCGCGCGACACGAAGCTCGGATCGGAAGAAGTCACCGCGGATATCCCGAACGTAGGCGATTCCGCACTGGCCAAGCTCGACGAAGCCGGTATTGCTTTCATCGGCGCCGAGGTCAAGGCGGGTGAGATCCTCGTCGGCAAAGTGACGCCGAAGGGCGAAACCCAGCTGACTCCGGAAGAGAAGTTGCTGCGAGCAATCTTCGGCGAGAAGGCGTCCGATGTTAAGGATACGTCGCTGCGCGTCCCGCCGGGCATGGATGGCACGGTCATCGACGTGCGCGTGTTCACGCGCGATGGCGTTGAGAAAGACAGCCGCGCGCTGTCGATCGAAGCCGCGGAACTCGAGAGCGTCAGGAAGGACCTCGACGACCAGCGTCGAATCCTGGAAGAAGACATCTTCGATCGCGTCGAACGCATGCTGCTGAACAAGCAGGTCGACGGCGGGCCGAACGGCCTGAAGTCCGGTAGCAAGGTCACGAAAAGCTATCTGGATGACCTCGATCGCGAGCAGTGGTTCGAGATCCGGCTGCGCAACGACGAAGCCAATAAACAACTCGAGCAGGTGGCCGAGCGACTCAAGGACCAGCGCGAGGAATTCGAGCGCCGGTTCGAGGAGAAGCGTAACAAGATCACGGCAGGTGATGACCTCGCTCCGGGCGTGCTCAAGATGGTCAAGGTCTACCTGGCCGTCAAGCGGCGCATCCAGCCGGGCGACAAGATGGCCGGCCGTCATGGCAACAAGGGCGTCATCTCGATGATCGTCCCGGTCGAGGACATGCCTTATCTCGACGATGGCACCCCGGTCGATATCGTTCTGAACCCGCTCGGCGTGCCGTCGCGCATGAACGTCGGCCAGGTGCTCGAGACGCACCTCGGCTGGGCCGCGAAGGGCCTGGGCAAACAGATTGCCGACTTGCTCGATAACAAGGCGACGATGTCGAAGCTGCGGGGCTATCTCGACCAGGTCTATAACAAGTCCGGTGGCAAGACCGAGGACCTGAAGAGCCTGTCGGACGACGAGATCCTGGAGTTGTCGCATAACCTCCGCAACGGCGTACCGACCGCGACACCGGTGTTCGACGGCGCGACAGAGGAAGAGATCAAGAGCCTGCTCGAACTCGCGGGATTGCCGCGCTCGGGTCAGGCAAGCCTGATCGACGGTCGCACCGGCGAGCGTTTCGAGCGCCCGACGACGGTCGGGTATATGTACATGCTGAAGCTCAACCACCTCGTCGACGACAAGATGCACGCGCGTTCCACCGGGCCTTACAGCCTGGTAACGCAGCAACCACTCGGCGGCAAGGCGCAGTTCGGCGGTCAGCGCTTCGGAGAGATGGAAGTCTGGGCCTTGGAGGCATACGGCGCGGCGTACACGCTGCAGGAGATGCTGACGGTCAAGTCGGACGACGTCCAGGGACGCACGAAGATGTACAAGAACATCGTCGATGGCACGCACGAGATGGACGCGGGCATGCCCGAGTCGTTCAACGTGTTGGTCAAGGAGATTCGTTCTCTGGGCATCAATATCGAACTGGAACAGGACTAACGGCGGCGCAGCCAACTGGCAGGTGATACATGAAAGACTTACTCAAGCTTTTTAAGACCCAGAGCGGCGTTGAAGACTTCGATGCAATCCGCATCGGATTGTCGTCGCCCGAGCTCATTCGTTCGTGGTCGTTCGGTGAGGTCAAGAAGCCGGAAACGATCAACTATCGGACGTTCAAGCCCGAGCGCGACGGCCTGTTTTGCGCGAAGATCTTTGGCCCGATCAAGGATTACGAGTGCCTGTGCGGCAAGTACAAGCGCCTGAAGCATCGCGGCGTCGTCTGTGAAAAGTGCGGCGTCGAGGTCACGCAGACCAAGGTCCGCCGGGAGCGCATGGCGCACATCGAGCTCGCGAGCCCGACCGCGCACATCTGGTTCCTGAAGTCGTTGCCGTCGCGCATCGGCCTGATGCTCGACATGACGCTGCGCGAGATCGAGCGCGTGCTGTATTTCGAAGCGTTCGTCGTGACCGACCCGGGCTTGACGACCCTCGAGCGCGGCCAGCTGATGACGGATGAGCAGTACCTCGAAGCGATCGAGGAGTTCGGTGACGAATTCGACGCCGCTATGGGCGCCGAGGCTGTGCACGAGATGCTGAGCACGATCGATCTGGAGCGTTCCGTCGTCGACGTCCGCGAGGAGATCAGCAGCACGAATTCGGAGACGAAGATCAAGCGCCTCTCGAAACGCCTGAAGCTGATCGAGGCCTTCCTCGAGTCCGGCAACAAGCCGCAGTGGATGGTGTTGACGGTCCTGCCGGTCCTGCCGCCAGACCTGCGCCCGCTGGTCCCGCTGGATGGTGGTCGTTTCGCGACATCGGATCTGAACGATCTGTACCGCCGCGTCATCAACCGCAACAACCGCCTGCGCCGACTGCTCGAGCTGAACGCTCCCGACATCATCGTGCGAAATGAAAAGCGCATGCTGCAGGAGTCGGTCGATGCTCTGCTCGATAATGGCCGCCGCGGCCGCGCGATTACGGGAACGAACCGTCGTCCGCTGAAGTCGCTGGCCGACATGATCAAGGGCAAGCAGGGCCGCTTCCGGCAGAACCTGCTCGGCAAGCGCGTCGATTACTCGGGCCGTTCGGTTATCGTGGTCGGCCCGACGCTGCGCCTACACCAGTGCGGCCTGCCGAAGAAAATGGCGCTCGAACTATTCAAGCCATTTATTTTCAGTAAGCTGCAGTTGCGCGGTGAGTCCACGACAATCAAGGCCGCCAAGCGCCTCGTCGAACGCGAAGGTCCGGAAGTCTGGGATATCCTCGAAGAGGTGATTCGCGAGCATCCGGTTCTGCTGAACCGTGCGCCCACCCTTCACCGCCTGGGCATTCAGGCGTTCGAGCCGGTGCTCGTCGAGGGTAAGGCGATCCAGCTGCATCCGCTCGTCTGTACGGCATTCAATGCCGACTTCGACGGTGACCAGATGGCCGTTCACGTGCCGCTGTCGATCGAGGCGCAGCTCGAAGCGCGCGCGCTGATGATGGCGTCGAACAACATCCTGTCGCCCGCGAACGGTGAGCCGATCATCGTGCCTTCTCAGGACGTCGTCCTGGGTCTGTATTACATGACGCGCGAGCACGCAAACGCGCGCGGTACCGGCATGATCTTCACCGACGTCGCCGAGGTGCATCGCGCCTACGAGAATCGCGTCGTCGACCTGCACGCCAATGTCCGGGTTCGGATCAATGCGCAGCATGAAAACGAAGACGGCACCGCGACGACGGAAACTCGCACGGTCGATACGACCGTCGGCCGCGCGCTGCTGTCCGAGTTGCTGCCGTCCGGGCTAAGCTTCGACATCGTCAACCGTGACATGACGAAGAAGGCCATCTCTAACTGCATTAACGAGTCCTACCGCAAGGTCGGCCTGAAGAAGACCGTCGTGTTCGCGGATCGGCTGATGTATATGGGCTTCGCTTATGCGACCCGTGCCGGCGTGTCGATTGGCGTCAACGATATGGTCGTGCCGGAAGAAAAACCCGACATTCTGGCAACAGCCGAGGTCGAGGTTCGAGAGATCCAGGACCAGTTCGCCAGCGGTCTCGTGACGAATGGCGAGCGTTACAACAAGGTTGTGGACATCTGGTCACGCACGAATGACCAGGTGGCCAAGGCCATGATGGACAAGCTCGGCAAGGAGGCGATCGAAACTGCGGATGGCCGCACCGTTGAGCAGCCCTCCTTCAATTCGATCTTCATGATGGCCGACTCCGGCGCGCGTGGTTCCGCCGCGCAGATCCGGCAGCTGGCCGGCATGCGAGGCCTGATGGCCAAACCGGACGGCTCCATCATCGAGACGCCAATTACGGCTAACTTCCGCGAGGGCCTCGACGTCCTGCAGTACTTCATCTCGACCCACGGCGCGCGCAAAGGCCTCGCCGACACCGCGCTGAAGACGGCTAACTCGGGTTACCTGACGCGCCGTCTCGTCGACGTCGCCCAGGACCTCGTCGTCACCAAGGTCAATTGCGAGACCGTCCGTGGCGTCACGATGACGCCGCTCGTCGAAGGCGGCGACGTCGTCGAACCGCTGCGCGATCGCGTTCTCGGGCGCGTACTCGCAGAACCGGCGATGGAGCCGGGTAGTGACGAGGAGAAGATCCCGGCCGGCATCGTGCTCGACGAAGCCCAGGTCGCAGAGCTCGAGGAGGCCGGTATCGACACGGTCAAGGTTCGTTCTCCGATCACCTGCGAGACCCGCTACGGCGTCTGTTCGTACTGTTACGGGCGCGACTTGGCACGCGGTCACCTGATCGACATCGGCGAGGCTGTCGGCGTCATCGCGGCGCAGTCGATCGGCGAGCCCGGTACGCAGCTGACCATGCGCACGTTCCACATCGGTGGCGCGGCATCGCGGGCGGCGGCGGCGAGCAGCGTCGAGGTCAAGAACGGCGGCGTTCTGCGTCTGCACAACATGAAGACGGTGAAGCACGAGAAGGGGTACCTCGTCACCGTCAGTCGTTCTGGCGAGGTCGGTGTCATCGACGAGCAGGGCCGCGAGAAGGAACGCTATAAGGTTCCGTACGGCGCGACTATCACGGCGCGAGAGAACGAGCCCGTCGCCGCCGGCGCGATCGTCGCGACCTGGGATCCGCACACCCATCCGGTCGTCGCGGAGGTCTCCGGTATGATGAAGTTCGAGGACTTCGTGGACGGCGTGACCGTATCCGAGCAGGTCGACGAGCTGACCGGCGTGTCCAGCATCATCGTCATGGACGCGAAGCAGCGAAGCGGCTCGTCCACCAAGGAGTTGAAGCCGATCGCCCGCCTGGTCGATACCAAGGGCAAGGAGATTTGTTTCGCAAATACCGACATCCCGGCTGTTTACGCATTGCCGCCCGGCGCGCTGGTGCAGATGACCGACGGCTCCAAGGTCACGGTCGGCGACGTCATCGCGCGTATCCCGCAGGAGAGCTCGAAGACCCGCGACATCACCGGTGGTTTGCCGCGTGTTGCCGACCTGTTCGAGGCGCGCAAGCCTAAGGAGACGGCGATCATGGCCGAGGCGACCGGTACGGTCAGCTTCGGTAAGGAGACCAAGGGCAAGCGCCGCCTGATCATCACGGACGAGCGCGGCGAGAAGCGCGAGGACCTGATCCCGAAATGGCGTCACCTGGGCGTCTTCGAGGGCGAGCAGGTCGAACGCGGCGAAGTTATTGCTGACGGCGAGCCGAACCCGCATGACATCCTGCGCCTGCAGGGGGTCGAGAACCTGGCAGACTACCTGGTTCGCGAGATTCAGGATGTCTACCGTCTGCAAGGCGTGAAGATCAACGACAAGCACATCGAGGTCATCATTCGCCAGATGCTGCGCAAGGTGGAGGTTGCCGATGCCGGCGACACGAACCTGCTGCGTGGCGAGCAGATCGAGCGAACGCGCCTGTTGGAGCTGAATCAGCAGATGGAAGCCACCAGCAAGCAGCTGGCCACGGCCGATCCGTTGCTGCTTGGTATCACGAAGGCTTCGCTGGCGACCGAGTCGTTCATCTCGGCCGCGTCGTTCCAGGAGACAACTCGCGTCCTGACGGAGGCGGCGGTCAAGGGCCTGCGGGACGACCTGCGTGGCCTGAAGGAGAACGTCATCGTCGGCCGCCTGATTCCGGCAGGTACGGGATTCTCTTACCACACCGAGCAGCGCCGCAGTCGTGAAGACCAGATTGCGGCGGAGTTGCAGGAGCTGGAGCAGACCGTGGCGGAGGAACTCGAAGCCGTCGAGGCTGCTGCGGCCGCCGAGGCCGAGGCCGAGGCCGAAGGCGCGGCAGAGGCGCCGGGCGCGGACGACTCCGCGGCAGAATCCGAGGCTACGAGCGCCTAGGCGACCCTGTCGATCCGCCGGCCCACCGCCGAGTCAATAGCGGTGGGGGTTGGCGGGTGTTTCGATCGCTTGACGCGCCTATGGGGCGCCCCTACAATTCGCGGTCCCCATGCGAGCGCGCCGTGCGCCGCTGAGAACAAGAAGACCGGGCGAGGAACGCCTTGTCTGTCCTGGTAGTCCGGATGCTGATCACCCTCTGATGCGTCATACGGGCTGCCTTTTATTTGCACACGACAAACGGGTTCTGTGACCCGAACTGAGATCTTTCTGATATGGCGACAGTGAATCAGCTCGTCCGAAAGGGACGCAAGACGAAACCTTCGAAGAGCAATGTACCGGCTCTCGAGGCCAGCCCGCAGAAGCGCGGCGTCTGTACTCGTGTCTATACGACCACGCCGAAGAAGCCGAATTCGGCACTTCGCAAGGTCGCTCGTGTACGCCTGACGAATGGTTTCGAGGTCACGAGCTATATCGGCGGCGAAGGCCACAACCTTCAGGAGCACTCGGTCATCCTGATTCGCGGCGGTCGTGTAAAGGACCTCCCGGGTGTGCGCTATCACACGGTGCGCGGCACGCTCGATTGCTCGGGCGTCAGCGATCGTCGTCAGGGCCGCTCGAAGTACGGCGCCAAGCGACCGAAGAGTTAATCAAGTCAAAGACCAACGAATACGAATCGAGCCTAGATCATGTCCAGACGTACACAGGCGCCCAAGCGCCACATTCTCCCCGACCCGAAGCACCACAGCGAACTGCTCGCCAAGTTCATCAATATGTTGATGAAAAGCGGCAAGAAGTCCGTCGCCGAGAGCATTGTCTACGATGCGCTCGGGACTATGTCGGAGCGTTCCGGTCAGAGCGAGGGGCAGGCTGTCGAGATGCTGGAGACGGCCCTGGACAACATCAAGCCGATGGTCGAGGTGAAGTCTCGCCGTGTCGGCGGCGCGACCTACCAGGTGCCGATCGAGGTGCGTCCCACACGTCGCCGCACGCTGGCAATGCGCTGGGCAATCGATGCCGCGCGCAAACGTAACGAGAAGACCATGGCGCAGCGTCTGGCCGGGGAGTTGATGGATGCCGCAGACAATCGCGGCGCAGCCGTCAAAAAGCGCGAAGACACGCACCGTATGGCGGAGGCCAATAAGGCCTTCTCGCATTACCGCTGGTAGTTTTCGGTCAGGTTCGGCAGCGATCTTGCAAGGACGCACAGCGTGGCACGGACTACCCCAATCGACCGGTATCGCAATATCGGCATCATGGCCCACATCGATGCCGGTAAAACGACGACCACCGAGCGTATCCTTTTCTATACCGGCGTCTCGCACAAGCTCGGCGAGGTTCACAATGGCGCGGCCGTCATGGACTGGATGGAGCAGGAGCAGGAACGCGGGATAACCATTACGTCCGCTGCGACGACCTGTTTCTGGTCGGGCATGGATCAGCAGTGGCCCGAGTACCGCATCAACATTATCGATACGCCCGGGCACGTCGATTTCACGATCGAGGTCGAGCGTTCCCTGCGGGTCCTCGATAGCGCCGTCGCGGTATTCTGCGCCGTCGGCGGCGTCGAACCGCAATCCGAGACGGTCTGGCGGCAGGCCAACAAGTACCACGTTCCGCGCATGGCGTTCGTCAACAAGATGGACCGCGCCGGCGCGGATTTCCTGCGCGTCGTCGGGCAGATCCGCGAGCGACTCGGCGGCAACCCTGTGCCAATTCAGCTCCCGATCGGGGCCGAAGAAAATTTCAAGGGTGTCATCGATCTGATTCGCATGAAGGCGATTCACTGGAGTGACGAGACGCAGGGCGTGGAGTACGAGTTGCGCGACATTCCCGACGAACTAATGGCGTCGGCACAGGAATGGCGCGAAAAGATGATCGAGGCGGCCGCCGAGGGCGATGAGGCCCTGCTCGACAAGTATCTCGAGACCGGCGACCTTAGCGAAGACGAGATCAGGAAGGGTTTGCGCGAACGCACGCTTAAAAATGAAGTCGTGCTGGCGTTTTGCGGCTCGGCGTTCAAGAATAAGGGCGTTCAGGCGATGCTCGATGCGATCATTGAGTACATGCCCTCGCCGGTCGACGTCCCCGCCATCAGGGGGCATGTCGACGACGCGACCGAGGAAGAGCGACCGCCGGAAGACGACGCGCCGTTCGCGGCGCTCGCATTCAAGATTGCGACCGATCCGTTCGTCGGCAACCTGACCTTCTTCCGCGTCTACTCGGGCGTGTTGAACTCGGGCGACACCGTTTACAACCCGGTCAAGGGCAAGAAGGAGCGCATTGGCCGGCTTCTGCAGATGCACTCGAACGATCGCGCGGAGATCAAGGAAGTCCGCGCCGGCGATATCGCCGCCGCCGTCGGGCTAAAGGATGTGACGACTGGTGACAGCCTCGTCGATCCCAAGCGCATTATCACGCTGGAACGGATGGAGTTTCCGGAACCCGTCATCGCCGTGGCGGTCGAGCCGAAGACGAAAGCAGACCAGGAAAAGATGGGCGTCGCGCTCCAGAAGCTTGCCAAGGAAGACCCGTCGTTCCGTGTGCGGACCGACGAGGAATCCGGGCAAACGATCATCTCAGGAATGGGCGAGCTGCATCTCGACATCATCGTCGACCGCATGAAGCGCGAGTTTAACGTTGACGCGAACGTCGGCAAGCCGCAGGTGGCCTACCGCGAAACGATTCGCCGCAGCGTCGAGCAGGAAGGTAAATTCGTTCGCCAGTCCGGCGGGCGCGGCCAGTACGGTCATGTCTGGCTGAAGATCGAGCCGCTCAAGGCCGGCACGGGCTATGAATTTGTCAACGATATCGTTGGCGGGGCCGTGCCACGCGAGTATATTCCCGCGGTCGACAAGGGCGTGCGGGAGCAGCTGCAGAATGGCGTCATCGCCGGCTACCCGGTCGTCGACGTGAAGGTCACGCTGTACGACGGTTCTTATCATGACGTCGACTCGAGCGAAATGGCGTTCAAGATTGCCGGGTCGATGTGTTTCAGGGAAGGCGCCAGGAAGGCGAAAGCCGTGCTGCTCGAGCCTATGATGAGCGTCGAGATCGTCACGCCTGACGACTATATGGGCGACGTCAACGGCGATCTGAATCGTCGCCGTGGTGTGCTGCAGGGTATGGACGAGTCGCCGGCCGGCAAGATCATCAAGGCGGAGGCGCCGCTGGCCGAAATGTTTGGCTATGCGACGGATCTTCGCTCGATGAGTCAGGGCCGTGCCACGTACTCGATGGAGTTCAGCCACTATTCCGAGGTGCCGTCCAGCGTGGCAGATTCCGTAATCAACCGGGACTGAATTGAATTAATGGGGTCGAACCGCACACGATCCCTGTGAAACGAAGAATCGAACAAACGCGGGGCCGAGCGCGGTTCGACCTCATTTTCGAAAAGGCCTGGAGAGTCTGATGTCTAAGGAAAAATTTGAACGTACAAAGCCCCATGTCAATGTCGGCACGATTGGCCACGTTGACCACGGCAAGACGACGCTGACGGCGGCG